>JBAUJE010000310.1:0-4942 GCA_049683475.1 Coleofasciculaceae cyanobacterium
CTTTCACGCAAGGCTTTTTGTAAATTTTCTTTTTGAGTAGGGGTGAGATAATTTACCGCTGGCATGGTTGTAGATGCTCAAGTTTATCCGATTGCCATTTTATGCAATTTAGCTGCGTAGCAGCTTACTCATTTCCCTAATTTGTCCTCTGCAAGTGGTGGGGAATATGGGAGAAAGTGGTGCTGCTTTGGCGCAGGCGCAGACCCTAGAAGAACGTGCAGATGAATCGGTACAGCTGTTGCAAGCAGGATTTGAGCAGTTAAACAAAAGTCAGTTTCGAGAAGCGTTAGAGACGTTTGAAACTGTTTTAGTTATTGTCAGAAAAATTGGGATACGTGAAGGTGAAGGAGTTACTCTTCTTGGTCTTGGGAAAGTTTACCGCAACCTAGAACAGTACCCACAAGCGTTGGAATATTTTCAACAAGCTTTAGCCATTTACCAAGAAATTGGTAACAAAGCTGGAGAAGGGACAATACTCAACAACCTTGGGTCAGTTTACGATAACCTAGAACAGTACCCACAAGCGTTGGAATATTTTCAACAAGCTTTAGCCATTTACCAAGAAATTGGCAACAAAGCTGTAGAAGGGACGATACTTAACAACCTTGGGGCAGTTTACGATAACCTAGGAAGATACCCACAAGCCTTGGTTTATTATCAACAAGCTTTAGCCATTTACCAAGAAATCGGTGATAAGGCAGGAGAGGGGACGACTCTCAACAATCTTGGGGCAGTTTACGACGACCGAGGGCAGTACCCACAAGCTTTGGAGTACTATCAGCAAGCTTTAGCCATTGCCAAAGAAATTGCTGATCAAGCAATTGAGGGAACTGTTCTCAACAATCTTGGGGCAGTTTACCGCAACCGAGGACAGTACCCACAAGCTTTGGATTACTTTCAACAGGCTTTAGCAGTACGCCAAGAAATCGGTGATAAGGTAGGAGAGGGGACGACTCTCAACAATCTTGGGGCAGTTTACCTCAACCGAGGACAGTACCCACAAGCCTTGGAGTACTATCAACAGGCTTTAGCGATACGCCAAGAAAAAAGACAACCAGAAAATTTCAATTTTTGAACTACAAGCAAGTTCTTATCGCTTACTACAACAAGCCTTAGTTGCACAGAATAAACCTAGCGAAGCATTAAAAATTGCCGAACGCAGTCGCGCTCGTGCTTTAGTAGAGTTACTCTACTCCAAGTTCTCAGAAAACGCCAACAATCAAGCGAATATTAAACCCCCAACTCTATCAGAAATTCAGCAAATTGCCTCTCAACAAAACGCTACTCTGGTTCAATATTCAGTTATTTAAGCTAATCATCGTTTAAATTGCATCACCGCGTCTCCCGCTTTCGAGCGTCAGGAGCATCCTTTCGTAGTCTGCATTATGCAACTTGAATGCACATCAGCTTATGACTCATTACTCTACATTTGGGTCATCAAACCAACAGGTAAAATTAACTTTGAACAAGTAAACCTAAACAAATCCCTACAAGAACTCGTTACCAGCGGTCGTAAATCTCTCGGTGTTTTTGATAGAGCCGTTGTACGTCCCAGGGAAGGAGTACCCACTACTCAAAGCCTCCAACAACTCCACGAAATTCTAATTAAACCCATTGCTCAATACCTCCCAACAGACCCCAATGAGCGAGTTATCTTTCTGCCTCAAGGCGAACTATTCCTTGTTCCCTTCCCTGCCTTACAAGACGAACAAGAAAAATACCTAATTGAAAAACATACCATTCTCACCGCACCAGCAATTCAAGTTTTACAACTAACACGGGAATTGGGGAGTCGGGAGTCGGGAGTCGGGAAGCTTTAATTGTGGGTAATCCTACCATGCCAGAAGTTACTATTAGATTAGGAGACGAACCTCAGCAACTATCCAACTTACCTGGTGCAGAAAAAGAAGCTGTTGCGATCGCAAATCTCTTGAAAACTACAGCCATAACAGGTAATCAAGCAACTAAAGCCGCCATCTTACCTAAACTAGCCGATGCACGCATTATCCATCTAGCCACCCACGGACTGTTAGATGATTTTAAAGGATTTGGCGTACCTGGTGCGATCGCCTTAGCCCCATCTGGAACTGGTGAACTCAATGATGGCTTATTAACAGCTAACGAAATATTCGACCTAAAATTAAATGCTGAATTAGTAGTTCTCAGTGCTTGCGATACGGGTAGAGGAACCATTACAGGTGATGGAGTAATTGGTTTATCTCGTTCTTTAATTACTGCGGGAGTTCCCAGTCTGATTGTTTCCTTGTGGTCAGTCCCCGATGCACCGACGGCGGAGTTAATGACAGAATTCTATCAAAACCTTGACCAGAAATTAGATAAAGCTCAAGCTTTGCGACAGGCGATGTTGACGACAATGAAAACCCATCCTAACCCTAGAAATTGGGCGGCATTTACGCTGATTGGGGAAGCAAGGTAAGTAATGAAAAAGACAGAAGATTTCAGATAAATAAAGATATTAGTCTTTATTTCAATAAAGGGAACAGGGAACGGGGAATAGGGAATAGCAAAATGCCCTAACAATTGTGTCAACTCCCCTGAAAAATTCCTCTTGTTACCAAATGCTGTAGACAAGGAATTCTTACAGCATTTGGCAAGTAGTTTACAGGACAATAACTACATGGTGACAAAACTGCCAGCATTGATGTTGATAGCTTGTACCAGGCTGAGAGAGGCTAATATTTCATTACCTGCGCTAATTAAAGTGCCACCATCAAATTGAGTGATTGTCAGATCCTCATAGAACAAGCCACCTGCTAAACCAATGCTTGTCCGCCCAACTCCGAAGTTTCTAATGGTGTCCATTCCCTCACCTGCTGCTAGGAAAATGATATCTTGACCGCCGCCGAGATTGATAATGTCGTTACCAACACCGCCGTCGATAATGTCATCACCAGAACCACTATAAATGATGTCATTGCCAGTACCACCAAAGACAATGTTATTACCATCGCCAGCAAAAATGATATCGTTACCTTCTTCTCCCTCAATAATGTCAGACTGCGAACCGCCGTAAATACGGTCATTGCCAGTACCGCCAAAGATAACATTGTTACCCTCACTAGCAAAGATTTGGTCATTACCACCCAGACCGTAAATAATATCATCACTAGCAGTACCAAAAATCGTGTCAGAGTTAGCGGTTCCTACCATGGCATTATCTGCAATCTCTGGTTCTCGATTATCAGGAATTTCTGGTTCTGGATTACCTGCTACCGTTAAATCAAAGGTATCACTAACACTTTCACCAGCAATATCAGTAGCAGTAACTGTTATTTCAGTTGTACCAATACCTGAGTTGCTGGGAGTACCACTAATTGCGCCAGTTTCACTATTAATAGTTAAGTTATCAGGCAAACCTGTAGCAGAGTAGGTTAAACTATCTCCGGCATCGACATCATTAAAGTTGCCGCTGATATCTAAGTTAAACTCAGTGTTTTCGGTGGCGTTTTGGTCGGAAACTTCTGTTAAAAGGGTAGGAGCATCATTAACATTTTCTACCGTTAAATCAAAGGTATCGCTGATGCTTTCTCCCTCAGTATCAGTAGCAGTAACTGTTATTTCAGTTGTACCAACATTTGAGTTAGTAGGTGTACCGCTAATTACGCCAGTTTCACTATTAATAGTTAAGCTATCAGGCAAACTTGTAGCAGAGTAGGTTAAACTATCTCCGGCATCAACATCATTAAAGTTACTGCTGACATCTAAGTTAAATTGAGCATCTTCAGTTGCTGTTTGGTCTACTAGGAGAGTCTCTAAAGTCGGAGGAGTATTAACAATTTCCTCTGGTATACCATCAGTTACCAGTTCTAGTTGATAGTTGGTATTCTCACCAACCCCTGCTTGATCAACTTGCAGAAAGTAAATCCCTGTATCTAGGTAACTGAGAATTAATTCATCTGCTGTTCCTGGGTTAATTCCCTCAGCAATAGTACGTCCTAGAGAATCTAATAACCGTATATCTGCATTAGCGGTTAAACCACTGAGTTTTAACTCAACATTATAGTTTCTAGTAACATTGAAACGATAATAGTCAAAAGGATCGGTATTGCCAACAGAATCAGTAACTGTTTCTGTGCTACCACCCCTTAAAGCACCTAGATTAATTAGTTCATCGACGACTTCTAGAGCTAAACCTTCCTCTGTAGCAGTCGGGGTAAAGAATAATCCATTACTCAGTTCTAAACCGTTAATATTAGTAAAGCCACTATCAGCCTCATCATAGGTCAAAACTTGGAACTGTTGACCAAGTTGGGGAGCAAATTGATTAACCTGGCTAAGATTTAAGGTGCCTTCTAAGTCGGCTGTACCTGTAATATTTAATTGGTCAAAACCACTACCAGTTTCTATTCCCCCGACTTCAATATTGAGGACACCCGTTGTAGTTTGGGTGTAGTCACCAGTGATATTTAAAATACCAGTAGATGTACCGGGGTTAAGTTGAGCAGCATTGGTAACATCGCCTGTAATTGTGCCAAAACCAGCTAATTCGCCTCCTTGTATATCTAATACTCTAGTAGTTGCGATCGCTCCACCATTGAGGCGAGTTACACCTGCGGTTTGGGTGTAGTCTCTTAGCAAGGATAGGTTTCCCTGCTGCACCTCCACTGTGCCAGTATTGTTAAAAGCCGCACCAATTTCTGAAGCATCTTCATTACTACCAACGGACTTAATTAGAGTTCCTTGATTATTGAAGTTGGCAATAGCACCTAACCAATCAACCCAATCCGCATCTGATTGTAAGTCTACAGTGCCACGATTTGTCCAACTAGCAGCATTGGAGAGGTGTAGTCTCCCAGTTCCTGTCCAGAGAGTGGTGCCGTTGGTTTCGAGGTTGCGAGTGTTAAGGTCTCTTCTGGAATCTCCTGTAATGTTGAGTGTGTCGGTAATTACAGTTGTACCGCTACCTGATTGAGTGCCTCCA
>JBAUJE010000311.1:0-12503 GCA_049683475.1 Coleofasciculaceae cyanobacterium
GTGATGAGGTGATGGGGTGATGGGGTGATGGGGTGATGGGGTGATGGGGTGATGGGGTGATGGGGTGATGAGGTGATGGGGTGATGAGGTGATGGGGTGATGAGGTGATGAGGTGATGTTAGCGTAGCCCCACGAAGCCCGGTGATGAGGTTATGGGGAAATAAACAATACTCAATACTCATTACTCATTACTCCTGACTTCTAATGAGGGAGTAGGTAAGAAAATCAAGTTACTGGCAGGTGTGCAGGCAACACACTAATGGCAGCAACTGTCACAAAAAGTAAAGCAAAATAAGTTTCAAACCTAGCAATAAACTCAAATCTAGCCCTGCAATACCACCGTATAAAACAGCTAACTATCCCAAACTTAACCACAGCCAAACAAAATGCCAAAGCTGTTATCAATGAAAGCCAATTTAAATAGTAAAGTCCAATCACCAGTAAGGTTGCTATGCCATGATAAACCAAACCTGGCAGGAGAGAATGATTTTTCTGTTTCCTCAACTTAATGGTAAAAATAGCGCTAGAAAAAAATAGACCATTAAGCAACCACATACCAATAGCTGTAGTAGTAATCTCCCCAGTAATTGCCCCATAAGCGAGAGGACAACAGAGGCAAATGGCCATGAACATAATTAGCTCATTGGTTACTGACTTTTGTTGACGAACTACCACAGCCCTAGCTTCTAAGCTTAAAGCAGCGATCGCACCTCCGTAAACCCACAGCAGTACAGGATGTTCCAGATAAAGCCAGCCAGCAATTAAGGCTGCTACACCACCATAAAATCCACCCCAGAGTAAATAACGAGGCTTCCAACTCTTTCTTTGCTTAAGTTGCACCACCATCGGATGCTCAGCTTGCAAAGCAAAAAAAGCACAAATTAATGCTAACGTTGCCGAAGGTGTCCAAGCTTGGGCCAATGCTGCACCGGTGAGAAAGGAACCTAGTAGCACTAACAAAACTCCCTGTTCTGGCGAAAAGGTTGGTCGATACCAAGCCTGCAAGTTTGGTTTGCGCCGTTGTTGATTCTTCTTGGTCTGAATTACCGATTGAGTCATAATTTCACTTGTCAAAGAACTACCCGATGAAGGAGAGACGATCAAGAAAGCATTGCCAATGGGAAGCGCAACAGTCAAAAACTGAAAGCTTAATGCAATTATTTATCAGTATTTTCTAGACAGCATGGAACTATTAAGAGAATAATTTAGCCGTTACCTGAGCTAAAAGCTAATTATTATCAACAATATCAGAAACTAGCAAGGCAGTAATCGCCATTTTACTTTTGATAATAATTCTTGATAATTGAGAAAGATTATAGACAAGCTGACAACAAGAACCTAGAAAGCTAGTATCTTGGTTACTGTTGGTGAATTGAAAATTGAAAATTGTTAATTTCCCCGTCTCCCCATCTTCCCTTATGCTGCAAGGATTTTTAAACTTAAACAAACAAAAAGGACTAACCTCCCACGACTGCGTGGCGAGGGTACGACGCTACTTAAGAATAAAGCGAGTTGGACATGGCGGCACCCTTGATCCTGCGGCCACAGGTGTCTTACCCATTGCGATTGGCAAGGCAACCAGATTATTGCAATACCTCCAGCAGGATAAGGCATACCAGGCAACTGTCAGACTAGGGGTAAAAACAACAACCGATGATTTAGAAGGGGAAGTTATTGCTACTCAGTCGGCTTCTAGTTTGACACTGGAAAATGTTGAGCCTTTACTTAGGTTATTTGAAGGTAAAATTAGGCAAGTGCCACCAGCTTACAGCGCAATTCAAGTCAAGGGTAAACGATTGTACGAATTAGCTAGAGCTGGTGAAACTGTAGAAGTTCCAGCAAGAACTGTGGAAATTTATCAAATTCAAGTTTTAGCTTGGCATTCAGGAGAATTTCCGGAAATAGACCTCGCTATCTCCTGTGGTTCGGGGACTTATATTCGCTCAATTGCCCGTGATTTAGGAAAATCTCTCAATACTGGTGGTACACTTGCCTCCCTCACCCGTACCAAAAGTAGTGGTTTTGAGCTAGAAGATAGTCTCAGCTTAGAGGAGTTAGAAACTCAGATAGAAGAGGAAAGATTTGAGCCTGTCTCACCAGCAACAGCACTCCAGCATCTGGCAGAAGTTAGCTTATCATCAATAGATGCTCAGCGTTGGTGCCAAGGTCAGCAAATTTCTGCTAATCAAACCTCAGCAGAAAACTCCACTAATGCCCTACGAGTTCATGACGAACATGGTAACTTTTTAGGCATTGGTAAAGTAATTGAACGAGAAGGTGAACTGTTACTCGCCCCTCAGATGGTTTTTGCTTCATAAGTTATAAAAAACACGCTTGGGGGATTCGACCCCCCCAAACCCCCCGCTGGGTGACGGCGCGCCTTCCCCAGACCCCCTGCGCAGGTAGGATTAATTTGTTTGCTACTTCACCTCTCCTTTGTCTCCCTTGTCCACTCCATCACCTCTAAGTCTCCATCCAATCGAGACACTTCTGCATCTGTTCGCGCATAGTTGCTTGGTCGGCATGATACCTGCGTCCATGACCTGGTAGTACCCACTCAAAATCAAATTCGGCTAGGTGGTGCATCGACTTAAGTAATTCTGACCAAGAATACCAACAAGCATTACGAAAAGCTTGTAATTGATTAAGTCTGCTAGACCAAGCTAGATGGTCGCCACTGAATAAAAACTTATTGTCATACAGTAAAACGGTGTGACCTTTGGTGTGACCAGGAACTGGAATAATCAACAAATCAGGAGCTAATTGTACAGGTTCTGTACCAGTCAGTTTAATTTCTACATCTTCCGTTTTCGCTGTAATATCATCTTGGTGAAGGATGCGATCGCATCCAAAATGCTGGTGAAATTTCTCGTGGTCTGCAACATCATCTCGATGGGTTAAATACATATATTTAATTGTTCCCATCTCTTCTAAACGTTTAACTAAAGGCGTAGCAAAGCGAGGTGAATCTACCAGCACATTACCACCCTCTCGCACAATCAAATAACTGGCAGCACCATAAGAATTCTCAGAATGGTAACCACAGTGAAAGATATTTTCTGTCACAGGGATGGGAAAACTTGTTTGAGCTTCTTTAATATCTTTTGGTCTTTCTACTGTACCAATAGAAGCGGTTGGACAGGAAAGCAAAGCTTGCATAGCAGCTAATCTTTCCTTGTCAGTTTCGGGTTGATGATAAACTGCTGACTGTTCAGCCTCTCTGTTAAATACCGTCGGAGCCATCCAACGGCAGGTATCACAATCAATACAGGTAGTATCGACGAAAAAATCCCCTTGAATATTTGTGGGAAGACGTTTACTAACTTGAGCCATTTGTCAATCCTCTTAGCTGGATAATAGTTAGGTTTTAACAGGGAGTAGAGAATAAATTTATCTAGTCAGAGTACTTACAATGGTAAGCTCATTAAGAGGCTGGCCATAAATTACAACTAAAGTTGCATGACTGCCGACACTCAAAGCAAATCAACTCTTAAACTGGTACTAGTTGCCTTTATATCCATTGTATTAGTTGCCATCTCCTTAATAGGAGCAACACTGGCTTTTTCAGGAGAATCAACCATGTTTGCCGGAAATAGACCTACTACTATTGGTGTTCAATCATCGGGAGAACTAGCACCTTGTCCTGGGACACCCAATTGCGTTAATAGCAAAGCTCAAAATGCAGAACACGCTATTGAACCTTTAAGTTACAATTCAAACCCTGAACAGGCAATGGCTAATCTCAAAACAGTCATTGAGAATATGGAGAAGACAACAATTATTGCCTCAACCAACATTTATCTGTACGCAGAATTCAAAAGCAAACTGATAGGTTTTGTTGATGACGTTGAATTTTTACTTGATGAAAAGGATCAGGTAATCCAAGTTCGTTCCGCCTCGCGCTTAGGTAAGTCAGACTTAGGGGTGAACCGTAAACGGATCGAGGCGATTAGATCAGAACTGAGCAAACTACAAAGCGCCTAGAAAACAGGTTCAGTAGTTAGCAACAGCTAATAGTTAGTGATTTATTGACCTCTCCTTTGGTATTTTGCATTTCCGAAAGAGTTAGCAATAGTGACTTTAGTGTAACGCCTAGTTTTGCTAACTCTTTTGATTTCCCCTAGTTTTCAAGTAGGGGAAAATCCCTTCATCCAAAATCCCTTCATCTAAAATCCAAAAGACCCATGGACTATTACCTCTCCTAAGGCAAGGCTAGGGCAAGATTAAGCCGAAGACCAAGAAAAATCCAGCAACTAGAGCCATCAACAAAATTCCTATATCCCCTGGACTACCTGAGCTAGAAGATTTGGATTTTTCATAAGCTTTAGTCAAGTCATGACGATGACCGCAATATAAGCATTGAAAAACATCATGCTCAGAGTGCTGACAACGAACTAAGCCAAATTTCTGGCATTTTGGGCATTCTAGCCCTTTTTCTTCTAGCATGGGTCTTTATCCTCAGTAGAGGTTGTTTATCGCGAATCGACTGTTGTAAAACTGCAAACCACAGTCCTATTAACACTTCCCCACTCTTTAAAATTAGGGCAATTTTGGTGATAATTTATACAGTCGTAAAAAAAATAGATAATTAGACCCATGAAAGCGCAACTTGTAAGCACGATCGCCGACAAGTTGCTAATTCCTTAAGCTGCGATCGCTTCCTCGTAGGGAATAAAAGACTTCTTGGTCGCATGACAAATTGGACAATGCCAATCTTCGGGAATATCTTCAAAGAGAGTTCCTGGTGCTACACCAGAGTCTGGATCACCTAAGACAGGATCGTAAATCATAGAACACTGGCGGCAAATCCATTTACGGGTAGCAGGATCATTAGCAGCAGCTTTTGGTTTAGCTTCAATGCCATCTAAAGCTTGCAAAGCTTCGGTATACTGCTCGGCATGGTGCTTTTCAATTGAGGTAAGTAAGCCAAATCTGTGAGCTGCATCTTTAAACATTTGAGCGTGTTCGCGAGATTCGGCTTCTTGTTCTTTAAACTCTGCTACAGCTTTACCGTCTCGATCCGCCTTGGCGTGTTCTGCAAACTCAGGGTACATGGTTGTGTACTCATAGGTTTCCCCTTCAATTGCCAACTCTAGACAGCGAGAGGCGATCGCTTTTTTCTGAGCATCATCTAAGGCAGAAATATCCTCTACCGCCAGTTCGGGGTGTAAAAGGCGAAAGTGAGCAAAGGCATGTTCCGTTTCCTGGTTTGCCGTATCCCGAAACAGCTTGGCTAAATCATTCAGACCTAGTTTACGGGCAACATCGGCAAAGAACAAATACTTGCGGTTAGCCATGGACTCACCAGCAAAGGCCTCGGCAAGGTTTTTGGCGGTGTTGGAGTTAGACAAATCCATATAGAGTGTTCTCCTGAGCTAATTAGCTCGTTAGATTAACTTCTATCTCATACTCATTCTGAGATAGAAGTTAGTATAGCAAACAAATTAGTAAAAGATACTACTAATTTTCATAAGTTATTAAATATGATATAATAATAGTTTTGACTACCCAGGAATGATTGGATAACAATCCCAGCTACCGGGAGACAATCTGTAGCTTTACGAAATTGAACTGCTATGAATAAACCTACTAAGACAGAAATTAGAGAAAAGATGCAAGCCGAGGGGTTAAGAATCACCCCCCAACGTTTTGCTGTATATGCCAACCTTCTATCTCGTTGGGATCATCCAACTGTTGAGCAAATTCTCACAGAAGTAAATCGCGATTTGCCTATTTCTTCCAAAGCAACCGTCTATAGTGCGCTGAATGCTCTTAGGGAAGTAGGTTTAGTTCGAGAGGTATTGCTAGAGGAAGGAGTAACTCGCTACGATGCCAATGTCGAGCCACATCATCACTTTTACTGTCATGCTTGTGGTGCAATTCAAGACTTAGAGTGGCAAACTTTTAAGAATATTCAGCTTAATAAATTACCAGTTGGCATACAGGCGGAAAACTATGAAATAACGGTTAGGGGTAGATGTGAGCTTTGTTACTCTGCGTCAGGCTAACTTTAATAGAATTCTTGCAGAAGTGGGGTATACAGACAACAGGGAATAGGGAACAGAAGCCAGTAATATTATTTCCTTCCCTTGGGAAAATTAAGACTCGATAGTCTTGGTCTGGGATTTCGCTTCAATAGTATTGAATACCCTTGATTTTGATTCGTAATGGGTTGTGAGCTTGAACTTGTGGTTAAACTGAAGGCATAGTTCCTCTGCTCTATCTTCTTTTGCCATGTCGTTCACCCAAGATGTAGAATCTCCTAATGTTATCGAGGCAGAAGTCATCTTCCCGCCTAGTGAAATAGAGAGTAACGAACCACCCTTGGAAAGTGACCTACACCGTGATCAAATAGATTTATTGATTAGCCTCCTGCGATGGTGGTGGCAAAAACGACAAGATTTTTATGTCTCTGGCAACTTAACTATTTATTACAGTCCTGAACAGCGTAAGTCGGAAGATTTTCGAGGACCAGACTTTTTCGTAGTACTTAATACAGAAAATAAGCCTCGTAAAAGCTGGGTGGTGTGGGAAGAACATGGCAAGTATCCCAACGTAATTATAGAGCTGTTGTCGAATTCAACCGCTAAAACAGATCGGGGACTTAAAAAGGAAATTTATCAAGATATCTTTCGCACTCCAGAATACTTTTGGTTTGACCCAGAAAGTCTGGAATTTAAAGGGTTTGAATTATTGCGGGGAACGTATCGGGAGCTACAAGTCAATGAGCAAGGTTTGATTTGGAGTGAGCAATTAGAACTTAATTTAGGTATTCATGAGGGGAAGCTACGCTTTTTTACTCGCGAGGGGCAATTAGTAGCGACACCGGAAGAGGTGGCGATCGCTCAACGAGAAAGAGCTGAGCAAGAACAGCAGCGAGCTAATCAAGCTGAGGCGTTATTAGCTAAATATAGAGAACGCTTTGGTCAGTTTCGAGAGGAGTAATCAACAATTAATCACTCGGATTTGAAACAAAATGCTCTCTCGCGAGTATGTAAGGACTCTTTAATGAGTATCCAAACTCCGGATGAAGCGCGAAGCTCTATCCGTAAGGTTGAGAAGCTCCCGTTATAGCCGCAAGGCTTAACGGCGAGGGAACGTCACGACTCTTATCAATGCCCCTAAATCCCCCAATTAACTTTGGGGGACTTTGAGTATTTTATTGAGAAAAGGCTAATCGCGGCAATTTTGGTTTTAGCGACAGGTAAGCTGTTGCTCAAGAGGTAAGACAGGGTCGAACATTACCAGGAATTTAGCGTTAGGCATAAGGCGACGATACACCTGTAAATGTCCTTCTGCATCAGAACGGTTGCGGAAGCGAGCCACCCTGATATGAAGGTAGATTGGGAAGTAGGCGAACTATCACCCAAGGTTTAAGGCGTTCTCTGTAAGGCATAATTAACTTGTCTCCATCTATTGTGGAACCAGAGCCAGTGCTGATAGGTTGGTCGCCGGGATGCACTGGCTTCTGACCTGGTTAGGTTATGCCTTATATGCTACGGGTAAATGATGGTTAAGTCAACTTAACCATAAGGATTTTGGAAGTAATACGGTAATGACTAGTGTGGGGACTAAGCTCAAACAACAGCGTGAATCACTTAATTTGACTCAGCAGCAAGTAGCCAATGAGTTGGGTGTAACCGTTACGACAGTGAAAAACTGGGAGGCTGGAAGGCATACCCCTAAGCTTTATCCTGCACAAATGAAAGCTTTGTGTGATCTTCTCAATTTCACTCTAGAAGAGTTAGCAGAATGAGCAGTTAATTACCAAATAACAGCAACGTAGCCAGTAACTACAATGTCTGAAGGACTAATCTGCTTTAGCTTCATTTAACTCTAGATTGAATTACGACCTCTGACTTGTCGTTAAACTGAAGACAGACTTTCCATATCGTCTGTTCCAAGTCTTTTGCCATGTCATTCACCCAAGATGTAGAATCTCAAGATGTTATTCAGGAAGAAGTTGTCATCTTCCCGCCTGGTGAAATAGAGAGTAACGAACCTCCTTTGGAAACTTATCTTCACTTACAGCAGATGCTGCTGTTAATTAAATGTCTAGATTGGCTGTGGCGAGAACGCAATGATTACTTCGCCACGGGTAACTTAACTATTTATTACAGTCCTGAACAGCGTAAGTCAGAAGATTTCCGAGGGCCTGATTTCTTTGTAGTATTGAATACAGAAAACAAGCCTCGTAAAAGCTGGGTGGTTTGGGAAGAAAATGGCAAGTATCCCAATGTAATTATCGAGCTGCTATCTAATTCAACAGCCAAAACAGACCGGGAACTTAAAAAGGAAATTTATCAAGATATCTTTCGCACTCCAGAATACTTCTGGTTTGACCCAGAGAGTTTGGAATTTAAAGGATTTGCGCTATTGCGGGGGACTTATCGGGAACTAGAGGCGAATCAACAGGGTTTGATTTGGAGTGAGCAATTAGAGCTTAATTTAGGTATTTATGAGAGGAAACTACGCTTTTTTACCATTGAAGGGCAATTAGTTCCCACACCGGAAGAAGAGGCTATTACTGAACGAGAAAGAGCTGAGCAAGAACAGCAAAGAGCTAAACAAGAACAGCAGCGAGCTAATCAAGCTGAGGCGTTATTAGCTAAATACAGAGAACGCTTTGGGGAGTTTTCAGAGGAATAAGGAATAATTAATCCGAAATCTAAAATCTAAAATCTGAAATCTAAAATCGAAATGACTCAACCTAAACTTGCACCCTATGGTTCCTGGAAATCTCCCATTACTGCCGATTTAATTGTTGCTGGTACAGTTGGCTTAGGGGGTATTGCCCTAGATGGTGAGGATATTTACTGGATTGAAGCACGACCATCGGAAAAAGGGCGTAATGTAGTTGTACGCAGGACAACAGACGGTCAAGTAACAGAAGTGACACCATCTCCTTTTAATACTCGCACTCGTGTTCATGAATATGGTGGTGGTTCTTATACCGTTAAAAACGGCAAAATTTACTTTTCCAACTTTGCTGACCAACGCCTCTACCAAACAACTCCCGACACTGAACCTCAACCACTAACACCAGAAGCTAGTTTCCGCTACGCCGATGCTGTCATTGACTCCCAGCGAGAACGTCTTATTTGTGTTAGGGAAGACCATAGCAACAGTGAGCAAGAAGCCCTCAACACTTTAGTTAGCATTAATCTTAACAATGGTGAAGATGTTCAGGTAATTGCCTCTGGCTGTGACTTCTACGCCTCAGTGCGCCTCAGTCGAGATAATTCCCAGTTAGCTTGGCTTAGTTGGAATCACCCTAACATGCCTTGGGATAGTACTCAATTATGGGTTGCTCCCCTTAATGCTGATGGTTCTTTGGGAGAAGTTGAATGCATTGCTGGTGGGGTAGCTGAGTCGATTTTTCAGCCTGAATGGTCGCCCGATGGCATACTATATTTTATTTCTGACCGTAGTGGTTGGTGGAATTTATACCGTTGGCAGGAAGGAAAAATAGAGCCACTCTATCTGATGGAAGCTGAGTTTGGACTACCTCAGTGGGTTTTTGGTATGTCCACTTACGGCTTTGAGTCGGCTAATCGTCTCATCTGCACTTATAGCCAAGAGTGTGTTTCCTATTTAGCTAGTATCGACCTTCTGACTAAGCAGTTAGAGGTAATTGAGACACCTTACACTAGTATTTCTTCCCTACATGTAACTAGTGGTAAAGTCGTTTTCCTGGGCGGTTCGGCGACAGAACCAACTGCCATTATTGAGATGAACTTGACAAATGGCCAAATAAATGAATTAAAGAAAACAAGCCAACTAGAGATTGAAACAGGATATTTATCTACACCACAACCCATCTCCTTTCCTACAGAAGATGGACTTACCGCCTACGCTTTCTTCTACCCACCCCAAAACCAAGACTACACAGCAGCTACGGAAGAAAAGCCACCCTTAATAGTTAAAAGCCACGGTGGCCCAACAGCAGCGACAGGCAGCACTTTTAACCTAAAAATTCAATATTGGACAAGTCGCGGCTTTGCCTTCCTTGATGTTAATTATGGTGGCAGCACAGGCTATGGTCGGGAATATCGTCAAAGGCTTAAGGATAAATGGGGTATCGTTGATGTAGATGATTGCGCCAACGCGGCTAAGTACCTAGCAGACAAAGGAGAAGTCGATGGCGATCGCATGGCCATTGCTGGTGGTAGCGCAGGGGGTTACACCACATTAGCAGCCCTCACTTTCCGAGATGTCTTTAAGGCTGGGGCTAGTTATTACGGCGTTAGTGATTTAGAAATATTAGCTACAGATACCCATAAATTTGAGGCCCGTTATTTAGATGGATTAATTGGGCCTTACCCTGAACGTAAAGACTTGTACGAAGCGCGATCGCCAATTCATTTTACTGAGCAATTATCCTGCCCTGTAATCTTCTTCCAAGGCTTAGAAGACAAAGTAGTGCCCCCTAACCAGGCAGAAATGATGGTTGAAGCCCTGAAGAAAAAAGGTTTGCCAGTGGCTTATGTGGCTTATGAAGGGGAACAACACGGTTTTCGTCAAGCAGAGAATATTAAAAGGACTTTGGAGGGAGAGTTATACTTTTATTCGCGGGTCTTTGGCTTTGAATTAGCTGATGAGATTGAACCTGTTGAGATTGAGAATTTACCTTAAAGCCAGATAGTTGCCAATTCTTCTTGATTCATTGGCAAATTGCTACTCTAAAGAAAGGCAAAAACCCATCACTCCAGAAATATAATCATGAGCCGCCAGGAAACCAAAGCACTTGTCAGTGAGTTAAAAAGTCAGTTCCTAATTTTAGGTGGATTTACTGCTCTAATGTGGATTTCCGAGACTATCGACGTTTTCCTGCTAGGAGGAAGACTAAACTTTTTCGGTATTCATCCGAGACAGGGAGACGGGTTGCTGGGAATCCTGTTTGCTCCCTTTCTACACGGCGGCTTCCCTCACCTGATTGCCAACACTATACCTTTCTTAACTTTAGGCTGGTTTGTCATGTTGCGAGAAACCAGCGATTTCTTTGTAGTGACAGCCACGACAATGCTGGTAGGAGGGCTAGGTGTCTGGCTATTTGGCGCTCCTGGCGTTCACATTGGTGCTAGCATCCTCATTTTTGGTTATTTGGGTTTTCTACTATTGCGGGGCTACTTTGAGCGCAACATGACTTCAATCTTTCTCTCCTTGGTAGTTGGTTCTCTCTACGGTAGTGCCATTTGGGGTGTGCTACCAACACAACGAGGAATATCTTGGGAAGGACATTTGTTTGGTTTTATTGGTGGTGTAATTGCCGCTTGGTTTTTGGCAAAGCGTAATTATTCCCGGTAGTTATTAAGGATAGGGAGAACACAGGCTATGCCTATCACCACAGCCAATTACAAAATCACCTGGGAGAAATTACCTGATGATTTCCCTCTACCAGATGAGCCAGTGGATAATATCGATCAGCCCTTACTAGCAGCAGCCTTAAGTGAAAGTTTGGAACAGGTAGGACTGCTGCGAGAGGATATGTTAATTGGTACTAACTATGGCATCTGTGCCACCTTAGATGGCAAGATAGTTGTCAAAGCTCCAGACTGGATGTATGTGCCTCGTATTCAAGTTGCGCCAGAGGAAATCCGTCGCAGTTATACTCCACAGTTACAAGGAGAAATTCCGGCAATTATCTTTGAGTTTCTCTCAGAAACAGAGGGAGGTGAGTATTCCATTAAGCCAACTTATCCTCCTGGCAAATGGTTTTTTTATGAGCGAGTACTGCAAGTCCCCCAATACGCAATTTTTGAGCCACAAACAGGCTTACTGGAAGTTTATCAACTCGATAAACAAGGGCGTTATCAGCTACAACAGCCTAATGATAGTAATCACTACCAAGTTGAGGCACTTAGTTTATTTCTTGGTGTTTGGCAGGGAACTAACGCTAACAGGATAGGTTATTGGTTGCGCTGGTGGAATGAAAGGGGACAGATACTGCCTTGGGGAGTAGAGTCAGTAGCACAAGAACGACAAAGAGCAGAAGCCTTAGCAGCACAATTGTGAGCAGCGGGAATTGAACCGGAGGTATGAGTTATCTCGATTTTGGATTTTAGATTTTAGATGAAGGGATTTTCCTCTCCGTGCAAAGTTGAGGCTTGCTGATTTTCAATTGACAAATTGCAATTTGCAATTTATTACTTACCATCTTTAAAAATCCGTTCTGCTTTTAAATTAAAGCCTGGAAATGTGGGAGAAATAATCACCTCATCTCCTCTAAATTTAGTTACCTGATACTCTCCCTCAATCAGTTGTGATGACAATATAGTTTTCCGCTTTTGCCTGAGCAATAATCATGCGATCAAAAGGATATTGATGTCCGAATCTTTTTTAAGACTTCAGGGTCTTTCAATAACAGAATCCAGGAAATTACAGCATTTCCCGCTGTTAAAAGGTACAGTAACAGCAATTGGCAAACCAATTTCTTAAATGTTTAGGATTCATTAAGTCAAGGGCAACTGCAATAATTTTGTCAATCATGGAGGTGGTAGTTG
>JBAUJE010000312.1:0-9305 GCA_049683475.1 Coleofasciculaceae cyanobacterium
AGGGAATTTTTGGCACAGGTTTCGTAAATGTGTACTAGGGGAATCTGACCAGCTTGCCGTTATTTCAGGGAGATACTAATTTTAGGGGGCAAGATGCCCCCACTGCCAAGATTTTTGTAAATTAGTCTAAGCTTAATGTACTGACAGGTACATCATCCCAGGAACCAACAGTTCTTAAACGAGCTACCCAACCAGCTGATTTTTGTGCTGGGGTCAAATTTTTCTCAAAAGATTCATGGCACTCCTTGGCTTGTTCTTCATCTCGGCAAGCAATAGACGAATAGATTAGACCTGAAGGGTCAACTTGCTCATTTACCCAAATTTTCATATGCCCCCTTTCCCCAATTGAGAAAATTTATTGATACATTCAGTATATCTAACTACTTTTTACACCTAGTAAATAAGTTAAGGCAATCAGAAAAACACACTTATTAATGATTAATTAAATATAAGCAGTATTACTTGCAATTGAACTTAATATTCTGACAACTTCTAACTGCTACTAATTTTCTCAGAAAGACTTGAGTCTTGCTAGTTTGCCTAGAGAATCTCCACTTACTCGGCAAATTCGCCAATCTGGCAATACAGATGCTCCCATTCTTTCATAAAAGCTAATGGCTGATTCGTTCCAGTCCAAAACATGCCATTCCAAACGTCCACAGTCACGTTCAACTGCCAAATGAGCAAGATAAGTCAGAAATGCTTTCCCAATACCCTTACGCCTAAATTCTGAGGTAACAAATAAATCCTCTAGATGTATTCCTGGTTTGGTGAGAAAAGTGGAGTAGTTGTGCCAGAATAGGGCGAAACCAATAATCTGTCCTTTACCTTCGGCTAATAGTACCTCAGCGTATGCTCTCGGGCCGAACAAGTGTTTTTTGAGTTGCTCAGCGTTACCAGTAACTGTATTGGATAAATGCTCGTATTCTGCTAAGGCTTTAATTAATTCGAGCAAGATAGGAATATCTTCTGGGGTTGCTGATCGTAATCTAAACTCAACCATCTGCTGAGTAATCTTGTATTTAATAGCAAGTAAAGGTTAGCAGGTTGAGGGTTAGAAAACTAGGGAGAAAACTTTTCCCTAGCTAACTAACCTTCCCTCTTCACCTAGCGACCAAGAACCAGCCAAATTAGTTGAGCCAACCCTTTAAACGTCTGGCAACTTGGGGACGACGCAGCTTGCGCATCGCTTTACTCTGAATCTGACGCACACGCTCACGGGAAAGATTAAACATACCGCCCACCTCTTCCAAGGTGTAGGGTTCAGAGCTAGCTAGACCATAGCGTAGAGAAATCACGTCTTTTTCTCGCTCTGTCAGTACGTCACTCAAGACCTCTGAAATGTCCTGGCGCATCATGGCTTCACTCATCTGCATTTCTGGCAGTCTGAGATCATTATCTTCGAGTAAATCGACTAACTCTGTGTCTTCTCCTTTACCAACTCGATGGTTGAGGGAAAGGGAACGGCGGCGTAACTGTAGTAGCTGACGCAATTGCTCACGAGAAATGTCTAAGGCTTCAGCTATTTCTGTCTCAGTGGGATTGCGTTGTAGTTTTTGTTTGAGTTCGCGCTGAGCTTTTTTGAGTTTATTGAGTTTTTCGACAATATGAATTGGTAAGCGAATTGTCCGCGCATCATTAGCAATTGTGCGGGTAATTGCTTGACGAATCCACCAATAAGCGTAGGTTGAGAATTTATAGCCTTTTTCTGGATCAAATTTTTCTGCTGCACGATTCAATCCCAAAGCACCTTCTTGAATTAAGTCCAGGAAAGGCACACCTCGATTAAGATACCTTTTAGCAATTGAAACGACCAAGCGTAGGTTAGAACGAATCATTTTGCGCTTCGCTACACGCGCACGATAGAGCTTAGTTTCTAACTCCCGTTCTGTAAAGTTTAAAGCAGTTGCTAGCTCAGCCTTGCTAGGAAAACGACCTAACTCCTCTTGCATTTTTTCGCGGAGTTCGTTGATTACCACCAAAAACTTAACGCGATTGGCTAAATCTACTTCTTCTTCTGGTTTGAGTAGCGGATAGCGTGCCATTTCTTTAAAGAAGGCACCCACCGTATCATCAGAGCCAGTTTTGTGATATCCCGATGCACCACCTTTTCCTAGCTCATCTCCCGTGTCAGAAAATTCGACTTGCACTAGATTCAAGTCATTTTCCTCTGCTTCGCTATTGTCGATTTGAGAAATATCTGTACCTTCTCTAGAATTGAGAGTAGCAGTTGGGTCTAATTCAGCAATATTCATAGGGCGGTTTTAGTCGTTGTTCGGTGTATAGGAAATTTTGAAAATAGTTGCTTTGTTTGAATTGGTGGTCTCTAAGGTGGAGATTTGATTAACTTGATACTAGTTTTCAACCTATTTCTCATCAGGTGAGAATTCAAGATTCAATAGATTGAGGTTCAGCGGACTTTGACTTGGGAGTACCCAATAATTAATTTCGTTAACCCTTCAACCTGGAAAATATAGATTTTAAGGCTACTTTCCTAATTTGGCTAGTTGTTATTCTAATTACAAAAACCTGATTAGGGTTGGTGTAGTTGCCCTTTCATTGAAAAAAGGTTAGTCGAGGCAATCAACAGCAATAGTGATCTTAGATAGAGTAGATGATCCCATTTGAGTAATTAATTGCTTTTTTCATACCTGAGCTAGGTAAAACCACAAATAGGTAAATTGAGTCTGTCTAGCCAGAACTTTGAGTGCTGAGTAACCTCTCTAAAATCTTTATTATTTAAGCAATATTGCGACTGTCTTAGGATCTCATATAACATTGTGGTTTGCTATCTACCAATAGTGATAAAAGTTACTTCCGACTTCTCTGTACTGAATTGAAAATTCAAGAGCTATTGGGCAGAAGTAGTTGGTGCTCGATCTGTTATATAGGGCTTTTGATCCTCAATGCAGCTAAAATTGACTAGTTTCCAGGCAATACTTCCTGAAGATATAACCAAGAATTATTAGTGATTTAGGATCAACAATATGCCTCATCCCAGTTTTGGTACAGTTCTGGCTGAGCCTAAGGCATCCTATCCATTTAATTCTGCTCAGAGCCAGTGGGTTGAGGTTTTGGTCGATTGCCCAGGAACCCAGGGATTATTTATTTACCGCTTACCACCAGACTTATTAGTCAATCCTGGGGATGTTTTGAGCGTGCCATTTGGGGTTGCACAGATGGGAGCGATCGCCATCCGGCTGATAGACTCGCCTCCCCCCCAGCTAGCTCTAGACAAAATCCGCGAAGTAGAAGATGTCATCAGCACAGGCTTTTTCCAGTCCTCCTACTGGCACTGGCTGGATATGATAGCCCAATACTATTATACACCCTTAATTTCCGTGATTCGGGGGGCTTTACCACCTGGATTATTAAGACGCTCTACTCGTCGGGTGCGCTTACTCCCTTCAGAGTTACCCGATAGTGCTGAAACTTTTGTCAGTCCAACAGCCCGTCAGATTTTGACTCTTCTCCAGTCCCAGCCAGATGGGGACTACAGCTTCTTATATCTTCAGCGTCAGGTCAGAGGTGCAGGGCGGGGGTTGCAAGAACTAAGAAAGCGTGGTTGGGTAGAAAGCTATTTCGAGTCCCCCAAGCCCACAAAGCCTAAGCGTCAAAAAGCCGTGACATTAGTGACAGACTCATTAAAAGTTGAACTGACTGAGCGACAAAGAGAAGTTTGGGAAGTACTTAAGCGTCGGGGGGGTGACTTATGGTTGAAAGATTTGTCACAAATTAGCAACACAAGTTACTCAATAGTTAAAACCTTAGAGCAGAAAGGCTATGTGGTTATTCAAGACAGAGAAGTACTGCGACAGTCTCAACAACCAACAATGGTTCTTGATCAACCTAAAGAACTAACTAAGGCCCAAGCTGAAGCCTTAAAAGCTATTACTAGTTTAGAAGGTCATGCCCAAATACTATTACATGGGGTGACAGGCTCAGGAAAAACAGAGGTTTACTTACAAGCGATCGCACCTATTTTAGAGCAAGGTAAGTCGGCTCTTGTCCTAGTACCGGAAATCGGTCTTACACCCCAACTAACTGACCGTTTTCGTGCGCGTTTTGGTAATAGAATCAGCATTTATCACAGCGCTCTTTCTAACGGGGAACGTTACGATACTTGGCGACAGATGCTCACAGGGGAACCGCAGATCGTAATTGGCACTCGTTCCGCCGTCTTTGCCCCCCTACCTAAGCTAGGTTTAATTATCTTAGACGAGGAGCACGACTCTAGCTTTAAGCAAGATCACCTTGTACCTACTTACCACGCTCGTACCGTTGCTAAATGGCGTACTCAGCTAGAAAATTGTCCCCTTGTCTTGGGTTCAGCCACACCTTCTTTGGAAACTTGGGTGAATGTTAAGGAGGAGAGTGAGGGAGATTGGGGAGATGGCGAAGCTGGGGGAGTTGGGGGAGCTGGGGGTGATGGGGGTGATGGGGGTGATGGGGAAGCTGGGGGTGATGGGGGAGAAGACCTTGTTGAGATAGGGGATAATTTTCATCAACATTCTGTCAAAATGTCCTCCTTGTCCTGCTTGTCTCCTCACTCCTCCAACAGAACTTATTACCTCTCTTTACCAGAACGGGTGCGATCGCGTCCTATGCCGCCTGTAGAGATTGTGGATATGAGACGGGAGTTACAACAAGGTAATCGCTCACTTTTTAGTCGTTCTCTTCAAGATGCTTTGCAACAAATGCAGGCAGAAAAAAAGCAGGGTATATTATTTATTCACCGTCGGGGGCATAGTACTTTTGTCTCTTGCCGTAGCTGTGGCTATGTAATTGATTGTCCTTACTGTGATGTAGCACTTTCTTATCACTATACCCATGAGGGGGCTACTCAAGTTTTGCGCTGTCATTATTGCAACTATGGACAACTACATCCTAGAACTTGTCCTGAATGTGGTTCTCCTTATCTCAAGTTCTTCGGCAGTGGTAGCCAGCGTGTTACTAATGAGTTAGCTAAGCAATTTCCTGACTTAAGGATGATCCGTTTTGATAGTGATACTACTCGTACTAAAGGAGCACACCGCACTCTGTTGACTAAGTTTGCTAATAAGGAGGCTGACTTGCTGGTAGGTACACAGATGCTAACCAAAGGATTAGATTTAGCTGGGGTAACTTTAGTGGGTGTGGTTGCAGCAGATGGATTGCTACATCTAGGAGATTATCGGTCAGCAGAACGGGCATTTCAAACCTTGACTCAGGTGGCAGGTCGTGCTGGTCGTGGTGATGATCCTGGTAAGGTTATTATTCAGACTTACTCCCCAAAACATCCCGTTATTCAAGCTGTAGCACGTCATGATTATCAGTCATTTATTGAAACGGAATTAAAGCAGCGTGCAGAACTGGACTATCCTCCCTATGGACATCTAATTTTGTTACGGCTAAGTGGCCTAGATGGGGCTGAAGTGGAAAAAGTAGCTGAGCAAATGGCAGATGAGTTGGCTAGTGCTGATATAAATTATGAAATCTTAGGGCCAGCACCTGCTAGTGTGATGCGAGTAGCTCGTCGCTATCGTTGGCAAATTTTGCTCAAGTTTCCCCCAGGTATACCTGTAGAGTTGCCCAACTTGGAGGATTTGCGGAAAATTTGCCCCAAGGACATTCATCTCTATGTTGATGTAGACCCTCTTAATATGATGTGATGATGATTAGAGCGAAAAATTCAGGCAGATTGGTTTGATATTTATCTTGTCATTGTTATTAGGACTTACGCAGTGAGTACAAGATTTAGTCATTCTGAGCGATAGGGAAGAATCTAAAATCCCTGCCCTAGTGTTACTGTGCGTAAGTCCTGGTTATTTATTTTTTAAGGAGGGTAAGTGAGCTTATGGCTAACCAAAATAGAGGATTACTATTATTTTTGAGCTTAGTCTTGGCAATTGTTTTAGTTGGTGTGGTGTTGCTCATTGGTTCACCGGCGACCTATGCCAATTACGCTCAGCTTTTCTCGACAGAAAGAACGCCTCAGCTAGTGGTTGAAACCAAAAGCGAACGTCTAGAGGCGGTTATGGCTTGTTTACCCAAACAATTGGCAAATAGTAGTGATTTAGATTTTAAAGCTCGACTCAAGCAAGCTATGACGGAAATGAGTAATGATCAGTTGGAGAGAGTTTTTGATTTAACCGATAATCCCAAACTGAGTGAGGCAGAAATTCAGTTTAAAAATTGCTTAAGGGAAAAAGGTTTTACTACGGAGACTAATTATTAGAATCATTGGTGAAGATTGGGGGAAGCACGTACCTTTTCAAGATAGATTATTTCTGTGTTTCTTCCCCTTCACCCGCTTCTACAAGAACAATAATTGATAATTCTTGTAGTACGACCAAGATGGTCGCTACCTATACCCAATCTAAAAGTATGATAGCTTATCTATCTAACTTGCCAAACGCTTGTCAAAATGACGAAATAAAAATATCCATAAAGGAAGCGAGACATTAAGAGCAATAAGGCGAACAATATGACCTGCGGTGACAATTTCTGCGTTGTGGTCTAATGCTAGGGCAACCAAAATCATTTCTGTCGAACCTCCCGGTGCTGTCACAAGTAGACAGGTTAGCCAATCCCAAGACGTTAAAGACTGGGCAATCGTTGCGGCAAGAAAACCGGCTCCAATAGTCATAGCTACTGGAATAAAAGCATACTTAATTGTCCGCTTTTCTAGGTTTCTTTGGCTTACACAATATTCCCCGATGGTAATTCCTAGTAATATCTGACCAATCACGCTGAGACTTAAAGGTGGGGCAAAGTTTAGCGGAGGTAGAAAGGGCAGTAAACTAAGCAGATAATTGAAAGACATACCAACAACTAACGTGCCAAAGAAAGAAGCAGCAGGTAGTCGCAGATTTCTAGCAAAACTAACTCCCAAAAAGGCGAAAATCATGCTAAATAAAAGTAAAACCAAGTAGGTTGGTTCAGTACTAATAAGATAATCACTGAGAGTAAATGCTGTGACATTAGTATGAATAACAGTTGATACCCTTGCTAAAATAGGAATAATTAGGATAACACTGGTTACACGTATAATTTGGACGAAGGCAACCAACGAAACATTTCGGCCATAATCTGCGGCAATACTTGACATAATTCCTACTCCCCCAGGAACTGTTGCCAACATAGCGTTGAGCAGATTAGTTTTACTCAGGCGTGAGTAGATATAGCCGATTAAACTGCCTGTCAGCAGCATGAATAATGTTAGAAAGACAAATACAGGTAACTTGGCAGAAAGCTCTAATAAATTAGCATTGGCAATGGAAAAGCCGATGGCAAGACCAACAAGAGCTTGTCCAATTTTTCTAGCAGTTTTATTTGGTTTTAGGGAATCTTGGTAGAGTGAGTGATAAGTCTTAAGTGCCAAAGCTCCAGAGGCAATACCGCCAAATATCCAGGCAATAGTTCCTAAGCCAAGTTGTTGTAAAGCTAGGCTGAAAGGTATAGACAAAAGTATCTCTAAAACAACAATTATTGGTTTTGTTAAAGAGAGTTTAGAAGAGAAGGGGAAAGGTTTTTCCATTGTTTGTTAAATTTTTGCAATTTATAAAGTAGAGACATAGCATGCTACGTCTCTGCTGTTTGATAAACTTAAAATCAGTAAACTTGCTTAAGCTATTTTAACTTATCTTAACGTATAACTTAACCTTCGCAGGTTATAGAACGAACACTATTCGGACGCAACTTTTACTTAAGGAACCTAGTTTGGTTGTTTGGATGGTCGGAGATGCGGGAACACCAGCTAAAAGTACTCTAGATCCGGATATTTTGCTCTGGTGTCACCCCACCCCATCACCCCATCACCTCAGTCGGAAATGACCAAGATATTCTGAGTCTGAAACATACTCAAACCACAATAAGTCAAAGTAGGGTTGAAAGTAATAACCAATCTCGTTTGGGGTTGAGGCCCATGGTGGTTCACTTGTTGGGTTTTTGATCAGGAAAATGCCAATTAGTTCTCCTTGAGGTTTTAGTAGATATTTGATTAGTTCTAGGTAGTCTTCTGCGTCTTGTCTATTAACAAAACGGACTAAGGTGGTGGGGCGAGTTTCGTTAGAAATGCGGACAATTGCCCAGGGCCGACCGACCCACTGATTGAATTGTGGTGACATGGTGGTTGGAAATTGATAATTGATAATTGAAAATGGATAATGGGTAATGAAGAATTATGTAGGGCTGTAGGGGTTAAGCATTTGCGCCTACTTTTTTGACTCAAACCCGAATATTTCTACGCGAATGCTTAACCCTTCACGCTATTTGCCTAACCCTCCAATTATTAAAGGGTTTAATTACCTAGCGGAAGGGCGAAGGGCAGAGGGCGAAGCATTCGGATATGTGAATTTAGGTTGACTGATAAAGGTTATCCCTCGAATGCTTCGCCCCTACAATCCAAACAATCTATACGATTTTCTGACCCTAACTCCTGCCATCTTTGCTGCAATATCTGTCGCATTCCTCGCAATATTTGTGGCAAGTCCTTAAACTCTTCGCTCTGTATTTCCATCTCTTCTGCCAAACGATCCAGGGATTGGCAATCTTGACAAAAACTAATTACTTGTTGCCAGCCACTCAACCATTGCTCGGCTTTTTGTTGATGCTCTCTTTGGGGTCTGGTTCGTTCTTCTTCTGTTTTAATTTCTATTGCTTTCTCTGCCCAGGCTTGTCGCCAAGTTTCTATGGTTTGTTGCCATTGTTGGGGGAATTCTCTTTTGTGGTTGAACCAGTCTCTTTCTATTAGAAAAATCTGCCCTAATTGTTTTAAGGCGTTGCTATTACAGCATTTTCTAATGGCTTTTAAGCCTAGTTCTAACCACAAGGGTAATTGGCGGTAACTGAGGAACTTACCACGACCTTGAAAGAATTTAATCCAGATTTGATGGGGCCAGAGTTCGAGGCGTTCGAGGTTTTTTAGGGGAATTTGCAAGAACTGACATATTTCTATCCTTAGTTGCTCTAAGGGTAGGTTTTTGGGTTGCACAAACCCTGATGTCAAGAGGTTTTCTGACATAGCTATCACCTTATTTGGCCGTTTAAGAATTTAGAATTTAGAATGGCGGAATTTAGAATTTAGAATTTAGAAAGATGAGGGAGATGGGGAGACTGGGTAAGTAACTGTAGGGTGGGCAAATATCCAGTTAGTCAGTTCGGTCGTTAAGGTATTGTCTTTGCCCACCCTACCAAACTCTTGGGCATACCGTGCTACCACTAGGGTTTCTAAGCTGTCGTACAAACCCGAAATAATCCTATCTCCCAAGTTAAACCTGTGGTCGCGGGGTAGTCGATTGAGAATTGGTACGTACCACTTGATT
>JBAUJE010000313.1:0-1715 GCA_049683475.1 Coleofasciculaceae cyanobacterium
GGGTAAGCTTTTTCAATGGAAATAATTGCCGCTTTGTAACTAAGGGCTTCCATGGGTAGGAAGAAATCAACTATTTCTGAAACCTGTTGACGCAAAATTGGGGTATAAATGCGATTAAGAGCGATCGCCATCATTGCTTCTTCCTTGGGGGGACGACCACTAAAAGTAGTTAGATAAACAGGATTTTGGCGGTGAGTTAAGCAGTGAAAACGAATTAGTGGTGAATCTTCCACCCCACCGTAATAGCCCATGTGGTCACCAAAGGGGCCATCAGGCATTACTTCCCCCGGTGTAATCGTACCTTCTAAGACAAATTCTGAGTCTGCTGGCACTTCCAAGTTCAAGGTCTTACATTTAGCCAAAGGCACTCCCGAACCACCGTAAAGTCCAGCAAATAGCCATTCTGAGAGGTCTACAGGAATTGGTGTAGCTGCGGCCATAATGATTAGGGGGTCAACACCAAGGGCAATAGCAATCTCTAATTTTTTCCCCTGTTGGGCTGCTTTGCGTAGATGCCTCGCCCCGCCACGCACCGACAACCAATGCACTGTCATCGTTTTAGATGATTGCAGTTGCAGTCGGTAAACTCCCACGTTAGGAGTCCCAGTTTCACAATCTTTAGTAACTACCAGCCCTAGGGTGATAATCTTACCGGCATCACCCGGATAGGGACGAATTAAGGGTAGTTGGTTTAAATCAAGGGCATCTTCCTCAATTACCACTTGCTGACAGGCTGGGAAAAAGTCACGACCTGGTTTAGCTTTAACTACATCAAAGAGAATTTTGCCAAACTCAACCGCCTGAGAAATCTTTTTCGGTGGTTTGGGTTGTTGCAGCATTCCCAGCTTCTTACCGAGAGTCTCCAACTCTTGGGGGTTTGACCTATTCATTGCCCAGCAAACCCGTTCTTCTGTCCCCATTAAATTTACGGCTACGGGAAAAGATGAACCTTTGACATTCTCAAACAACAACCCAGGACCACCCTGCTGCAACATTCGGTTAGCAATTTCGGCAATTTCTAAATCTGGGTCAACTAGGGCAGTAATCCTTTTTAACTGCCCTCTTTCTTCGAGTAGCTTAATAAATCCTCGTAAGTCTCTTGCCATCGTTAATGATTAAGAAGTATGAAGTACCTCCTTTTATTATGAGTTATAAGGGGAGGCTTGGCGGAAAACAGGGGGTTTATCCCTTATTTGACCTTCAAAATTTTTGATTAGCAAGGATAATTAATTTGAACTAAAAATCTAATTGTTCAAATTAATTATCTACTTAGAAACTAGTTTTTTATGCCTCTTTAGAGAAACCTGCTGAATACAACTTTTGTTTAACTTTAATTTATCCATTTGCTTACCTAAATTTAACCATGGAAACCAATTAATCTTGATACACTAATCTGGCAAGTAACTGCTGTTGGTTAAGTTAAGTTTAAAGCATAGCTACCTTAGAAAAAATTTCCTAAATATCATGACTCGCGTATACGACTTTCTACTCAAAGGTGGGCCAGTAATGTGGCCACTTTTGGGATTATCAGTTTTAACCATATCTTGTACCCTAGAAAGAGCTTGGTTTTGGTTTCGTCTTTTAAGCCAAGAAGATCGTATCGTACATGATGTTTTGGAAGCTGCACGTTATGACTTAAGAGAAGCTGCTGCGATTGCTGAACAGGCAAAAATTCTACCCATTGGTCGCTTTCTCTTTGCTCCCCTGAAACTGAA
>JBAUJE010000314.1:0-15564 GCA_049683475.1 Coleofasciculaceae cyanobacterium
GGCCTCACGGGTGTAGACTTGCAAGGCATTTTGGAAAGCTTGGATAGCAATTTCTAAATTATCTGCTCTTTCGCCTCGGATTCTTTTACTGTAGGCAAGTCCGAGATTATTTTGAGTCATTGCCCAAACGTTGGGAAAGGTTTCGCGGGTGTAGACTTGCAAGGCATTTTGGTAAGCTGCGATCGCAAGTTCTAAATTATCTGCCCTTTCGCCTCGGATTCTGTTTCTGTAGGCATCGCCTAAGTTATTTTGCAAGGTTGCCCAGAATTCTGGAGATGCCTCGCGGGTAAAGACAGTAGCAACAATTTTATAGCCAATAATGGCGATTTCCGTGTTACTTGCCTTACTACCCAGGGGAAATTGTTGGATAAGATTACTGAATTCACCAATAACTGCTGCAATGCCTCTTGCTTGTTCGCCATCTACATCTTGCAGCATCCCCATGCCCCAGTCTTGCAGCAACCAGGCAAAGTTATCATCTAATTTATCAAGGTTTTCCTTGAGTAGGGGGTACACCAACTCAGAGTTTCCTTTACTTTCTGCGGTTGCCCGCAATACCCTCATTATGAAGGGGTTTAGGGAGTCTTGGTCTGTACTGGTGTATGCTCCTGTCAATAACCCTGCCAGATTCATCAGGGAATTAGCATGATCGAGATTGCCCTGGGCAATCAAATCATTAGATACTTGTAGCATTATCTGTACCAAACCCTCATCCACCAACTCAGAGTTGGCTTCTAAAATCTGGGTTTCCTCCCCCTTCTGACACCTCAGCAGCTGATTAATTAAACTCAAATAATCTTTTTGGCGTTGTTCATCCATTCCATCTTGCCCCCAGGGTTCTGGTTCTTGTTTACACTTTCTAGGTGAGGGCTTCCGGAAATTTTGGTGAGTGAGGGGAAATAGGGTGATGGTTTAGACTTACACCTGCCAGGTAAAAGCTTCCGGAAATTTTGGTACTACCCGGTGAGGAGATGATCTCAAAATCTGCCTCTAAATTCAAAAAATTCAGCTAACGTAATTCTTAGGGGCTTTACTATTTTGAACGGTAGCTTGCCCCAAAATACCCAATCCTCAGAAAACACGATTGCCCATGAGCAAGTTTTGTGATTCCCAACGATTTCCAGAAAATGCTAAATACTCTCGCTCTTTAGACAAGCTGATGGCAACCAGCTTGAAGACATGCTGCTAACAGAAGATTTACTGCTCGATTATAAACGTTGTCGGCGTCGTGCATTTCTGGAAGTTTACGGAAATCCGACTCAACAAGACCAAAAGTCTGAATTTCTGCTGAAACTGCAAAAAGATAGCCGTCTTCATCGCCAAGCCGTTTTTGCTCACTTTGCTTACGAACGACCGAAATATGCTTGGAGAGATTGGCAAGCAGCAGCCCAGGCGACTTTAGAATTAATGCAGGGCGGCGCACAGAGTATTAAAGATGCTGTCTTGTTAATGCCAACTTCTCAGGGAGTAACCTTACTGACTCGTCCCGATTTGTTGGTCAAACAACCAGGACAGTCCATTTTTGGAGACTGGATTTACTCCCCCACCATTATTAAACTAGGCAGACGACCCAAAGCAGAATATAAAATCCTGGCAGCCTTTAGTTCGCAAATATTGGCAGCTGTGCAAGGAGTTTGGCCCACTACCGCAGAATTAATCTTGCGCCGTCCCCACCCCTACCAAGTAGATTTAGAAGCATGGCTACCCCCCATGCAAGAAGTTCTGGCTGAATGCATCGATACTCTGCTGCTAAAGCAAGAACCTGAGGTGTTTATCTCTCGTCAAAAATGTAGTCTTTGTCATTGGCACAGCCACTGTTATGCGATCGCCCAGCAAGAAAAGCATCTTTCCCTTTTACCAGGAGTAACTCCCAACCGCTACCAGGATTTGCAAACTCTCGGTCTTACAACCGTAGAATCCTTAGCTGAGTCTTCAATCACTGCCTTTGAGACAATTTTGGAACCAGAAGTTGCCCTTGAGCTAGTGCTGCAAGCTCAATCTACAGTACAAAATCGGGCGCTCCTTCGTCAACCAATCTCCCCAGGAGCAATTTGGGAAGATGATCACAACTGCAAAACTTCTCCATTAATTCCTACCGATACTATACCTACTTCTTTAATCGAGCTTTACTTTGATATTGAGGCAGAACCAGATTTACATGTTGACTATCTATTCGGTGTTTTAGTAATTGATCGTCTCAATCAAACCGAAGCTTTCTATAATTTACTAGCAGAAAATCCACGGGAAGAAGAATCAATCTGGTATGAATTTTTGGCTTTAGTTGAACTCTATCCTGATGCTCCAATTTTCCATTTTTCCGATTACGAGGCAGAAACTGTCAAACGCTTAGCCAAGCTTTACAAAACACCGCAACGAGAGATAAAACCTTTGCTCAGACGCTTTGTTGATTTACACCAGCAAGTTGCCAATCACGTTAAACTGCCAGTAGAGAGTTATTCCCTGAAAAACCTTGCCCGTTGGTTAGGTTTTGAGTGGCGTGATACTAATGTGACAGGTTCCCAAACTGTTTGCTTATATAATCAGTGGTTACAGACTGGTGATCGCTCTCTTCTCGCTGCCGTTGAACGCTACAACGAGGATGACTGCCGCGCTACCTACAAACTTAAGGACTGGCTGGTTAGCTTTTTACAAAACGCCGCTACACTCTAATACCAATTACAAAGTTATGCAAAGTTTCTTTAAAAATAAGCTTATCTTGTAGATCATATAAGTTGTAATTATGATCACAGTGCTATGCTGAAGCCAAGAGGGTTTTTCAAGGATTTAATCTATCCGATAAAGACCCTCTATGTTGTTTTTTTAAGTAGCTTTTTAAGAGGTAATTATTATGCTTCCAGTATATTTAATACTACTACTAAGCGCGATGGGCAGCATCTTTATATCTCTACGAGCCTCTCACGAAATTACCCGGTTGCTAGGGATAGGTTCAGCTATTTTTTGCTTGATATTTGGTTTTGCTATGGCACCGTGGCTGATTAAAATACTCATCTGTGTTTTTATCCTCAGCCTGGAACGACTGTATCAGGTGTATCTATGGAAAACGGCAAGCTGGGAAACTTTACCGATCTTTGGTCAGAAAAGACGATAAGCTGACTCTCTTTGAGCTTTTCCCGACCATCACCCTTTAAGCCTTAACCGGAAAGGCATCAGGGAACAGAGGGAAGGAGCAAAAAACCAGCCTAATAAAAAAGTTTGACAAATTAAAGAAGAGCCGTAATAATAGTACACGGCTCATGAATTGGGACTGTAGTTCAATTGGTTAGAGCACCGCCCTGTCACGGCGGAAGTTGCGGGTTCGAGCCCCGTCAGTCCCGTAGAAAATAGCTTTGATTAAATAAACTCTAGGTTATCTCGCTCTCAATTAGCGCCAGATAATAGCCTAAAATAACTTGTAGACTAGAACCAGAGAGAGATGCTTCTGTGAGTGTAAGAGTCCGTATTGCTCCGAGTCCAACGGGAAATTTGCACATCGGTACGGCAAGAACTGCCGTCTTTAACTGGCTATTTGCCCGTCACCAGGACGGTAAGTTTATTCTGCGCATTGAAGATACAGACGAGTCGCGATCGCGCCCAGAATATACTCAAAATATCCTTGATGGTCTTAGCTGGCTAGGGTTGAATTGGGATGAAGGGCCAACCTTCCAATCGAGTCGCCTTGAACTTTATCGGCAGGCAATTGCTAAGCTTCTTGATCTTGGCTTAGCTTATTATTGCTACACGACAGAAGCTGAACTAGGGGAAATGCGGGCAGCCCAAAAAGCGAGAAAAGAGGCTCCCCGCTACGACAACCGACACCGCAATCTAACCCAAGAACAACAAGCAGCATTTGAAGCAGAAGGGCGCAAGCCAGTAATTCGCTTCAAGATTGATGACGACCGAGAGATTGTCTGGCATGACCTAGTTAGGGGTAAGCTTAGCTGGAAAGCCAGTGACCTGGGTGGTGATATGGTGGTTGCTAGGGCATCAGCAGAAGACAAGATTGGTCAGCCTCTTTACAACCTAGCAGTGGTAGTAGATGACATTGACATGCAGATTAGCCATGTCATTCGGGGAGAAGACCACATTGCTAACACCGCCAAGCAGATTTTACTTTACGAAGCTTTCGGTGCCGCAGTACCAGAGTTTTCTCACACCCCCTTAATCTTAAACACCCAAGGGGCTAAGCTCTCAAAACGGGATGGCGTGACTTCCATCTTTGAATTTAAAGAGATGGGCTTTCTGCCAGAAGCAATGGCTAATTATATGACCTTGCTGGGTTGGTCACCACCAGACTCAACTCAAGAAATCTTTAGCTTACAAGAAGCAGCGAAAGAATTTAGTTTTGAGCGCGTCAACAAAGCCGGGGCAAAATTTGACTGGGCAAAGCTAGACTGGTTGAACAGTCAGTACCTCCACAACAAGAGTCCTGCTGAATTAGTAGATTTACTGATTCCCTACTGGCAGAAAGCAGGCTTTGAATTTGACCCCTTAGGCGATCGCATCTGGTTAGAACAGTTAGCCGCAGTGATTGGCCCGAGTCTGACTCGCTTAACGGATGGAGTAGAGATGGGCAAAGTATTCTTTAGCCAGTCGGTGGAATTTAGCCAAGAGGCGTTAGACTTGTTGCAACAAGAAGGTGCAAAACAAGTAGTGCAAGGGGTACTAGAGGCAATTGGTAACTGTCCAGAACTGAACCCCCAAGAAGTGGGACAAATTATTAAAACAGTGACCAAAGAACAGAAAGTGAAAAAAGGCCTAGTGATGCGATCGCTACGTGCAGGCCTCATTGGTGAAGTCCAAGGCCCTGACTTAGTTGAAACACTGTTACTTCTCCATCAGCAAGGGAAAGCTCAAATCCGTTTACAGCAAGCCCTGGATTAAGGAAATGAGGGAGCAGGGGAGGTAGGGGAGACAGAGAGAGAGAGAGAGAGAGGAAGCAGGGGAGGATTTTTCATTGTCCTCCTTGTCCCTCTCACTTCCCTCGGTAACTCTAACCAGATTTTTTCTAAGCGGAACAGGAGTGATAACTTTCTAGTCACTGCTAAGACAAGATAGGTTTACTCCAATATCAATGTGCTATTCATAACTGTGAGAAGAAATCAGTCAGTAAATAAGCAAGGAAGACAATGCTTTTTCCTATCTAGCGGGATCGTAGCTCTCTGGCTTATCTTCGGCAGTGGTGCTTTAGCCTACGGCATAGAGGATATAGCTCATCAAACGGCTGCTAAGCCAACTAACTCTATTAGTAATGAGTCAGTTAGAGTTTTGGCTCAAGACCAGCCAGTTAGATCCCAGCAGATGTTCGAGAATGTTAAAGTCAAACCCAATTTTTCTCCAACTCCCTTAGAACTGCGAGGTTTCAGTGGTGGTTCTCTACCAGCCAGTAAAGTTGTGGAGGTGACAAGCACACCGACTGGCCCGTGTAGGGGTTTTGTCGATGAACAACCTGACCATACAATTGTTTTAACAGACTTTTTTGACTATCTCAGTTTGCAAGTAGAGAGTCCGAAGGATACAACACTAATTATTAAAGGTCCCGGTGGCAGTTGGTGTAATGATGACTTTCAGGGCAAAAATCCCAGCATCGTAGGTGAGTGGCTAGCTGGGACATATCAAGTTTGGGTGGGTTCATACAAAATTAATGACTATCATCCCTATGTCCTCAAATTGAGCGAAATTGAACCCTGAGAATAGAACTCAAATATCTCTGCTTGGCAACAATTATTCTCCTCCCTCGTCTAGATGACTTAGTTGGATGAGTTAACTACACACTTTGATACTCTCCACTATCAATCGACTGAAATTCTTAAGAATGAGGAGTAGTAAGAATGGCTAGATTCGGCACCGATGGCAACGACAATTTGCAATCTGACGGAGGGTGGTGGATATTTGGCAACTATGAGGAAACCCTGTACGGATATGCCGGTAATGACCTATTAGAGGGTGGTCGTCGTGACGATAACCTCTATGGTGGTGATGGTGATGATGATATATATGGCAACGATGGTAACGACTACATTAATGGTGGATTAGGCAACGATATCCTCGAAGGTGGTGACGGTAACGACTACATTTTAGGTGGCGAGAACAGCTATGATCCCCTCTATGGTGCCGACGACCTGATCTACGGCGGTGACGGTAATGATATTCTCGATGGGGGGTATGGTGATGACGAGTTGTACGGTGGCAATGGCAATGACGATCTGTTTGGTAAAGATGGCTATGATCAGCTAACAGGTGGTTCAGGCGCTGACTATTTCATCTTCAATTCTCCCTGGCAAGGTATTGATACCATCACCGATTTTGACCACACAGAGGGGGATGTTGTTCAGGTTGATGCTCTTGGCTTTGGCATTGGAGCAAATGACTACCATCGCTTTTCTTACAATAATGGTACAGGTGCTTTATCTTTTGATGGAATACTGATTGCTCAGCTCAATCTAGATTCTGGTTTTAATACCAATTACGACCTAGACATTTTTGTCTAAGATGAGTAATTTTCGGGTCAGATAATTTCCCGTTTCCAGCTTTGGGTGCAGGCTGGATTTGGCTAAGTAATAAGTAATAAGTGACAAAAATATTTATTACTTTTTACTTAAACAGTAGTTTCCCAAGATTACGTGAACCCTGTTTGTCCTATGACCATGCTCTGCAAACCCTGTTTCCTTTCCTTACGCATATGTTCACGACTCAAATGGAATCGCTATATACTGAGAGTGCGGCTGCTCTCTAATCAATTCTATGGTTATCGAAACTACTGCTGTACCTGAACAGAAAATTGAGCTTTCTGGTATTAGTTGGCAAACCTATGAGCAATTGCTTATAGAATTGAGCGATCGCCGCTTGCGCCTCACCTATTACCGTGGCAATCTAGAAATCATGGCTCCATCACCAGAGCATGAACTTTACAAAACCATTATGGGTCGTTTTGTTGAAACTCTAGCTGAGGAGTTAGTAGTCAAGATTTATCCCCTTGGTTCTACAACTTTTAAATGTCCGGAGTTAAGTGGTGCTGAACCTGACGAGTGTTTCTATATTCAAAATCGGCAATTTGTCCAAGGTAAAAAAAGACTCAATTTAAATGAAGATCCACCGCCGGACTTGGTTATAGAAATTGATATAACTAGTAGTTCGGAAAATCGTTTGCCAGTTTATTTAGACTTAGGAGTTTTGGAAGTATGGCGCTACGATGGCACATCTTTCAAGATTTACCAACTTCAAAACCAGCAGTATGTCAAGACAGAAGAGAGTCTGGCTTTTCCCGGGTTAGCAATTACAGAAATTGTGGGATTTTTACAACAGTCGATGAATACCGACTATTTGGAATTAGTTAGTTCTTTTCGTCGCTGGGTGAAAAGTCAAACTCAGAAGTAGAAGTAGTCTCTTTTAGCACTGAGACTGAATATTTTCACTTTCAAGAAAAGTTAATTACTGTTATCAATCTAATATTTTCAATAATTTGCAGCTTTATCTTTTTTTTCTGAACTAGTCTCAAAAGCAAACTATCAAAATCATAATAGCTAACCCTCTTCTATCACTCTTTAAATATATTACAAGGACGTTCTATTATTCTAATAATAGACGAGACAGGAGATAAGAAAAAAGGAAAAAGTACTGATTACGTGAAGCAACAATATATCGGAAATATTGGCAAAACAGAAAAAAATATAATGAAATTGGCAATCTTTATGGCATAAGAACTTGGGTAGAATTCTGCAATTTTACCTCCCATTTTTCAGATATTTGCTATCGATCAACTGCCTAGAGTGACAGAAGAGGGTTAGTTGCGGGATAAACTCGTTGGATTGAGACTTGCCACCATCCAATTGTCTATTCCATTGTGAAACCTCATTGATGTGCGACTGTACTTTCAATGTCGCTTTTAATTTCGATTTCATCCCCAACCGAACCGAATCGATAGTTAACAGGATAGTTTTTGAAAGAGTTAAAGATGTATTATTCCTGATTGCAGGCAATCATCCTGTGAATTGACTCGGCAAATCTTGGCGTTTTCATTCTGTCCATCAAATAGCAGGTTGCGAGGGTTCAGGTCGTTATAGCTGGGAACTAAATCAAGATGATAACGCGGATAGGCTTTCTGGATTTCTGAGTAGTACCTGATACTGTTGGCGAAAGTGCTACAATTTTCCCTACAAAAGTGTTGCTTTTCCGGAAAGAGCAACAACAAATTAGGGATCTTAGCGTCCGTAACATTTTCGTTGGCGCTCTTGTAGTATATTCGCTAACAGTATCCATCCATGAACTGAGACACCCACACGCGACTGAACTGGTTAATGAAGGAGTCAGTCTCAATACTATCTGCAAGCACCTCGGTCATCCTTAGAGGAATATTAGAAAAAATGCTAGCCTGTTGGCTGCGATACTAAGTTATTGGAGTGAGGAATTCAGTAGGGTTAGACAAGTCAATTTCAAGAAGCCTTGAGTCTTGTCAACAGACATTGATTATCTACCGAGAGATTAAAGACCCTTAAGGTGAGGGGGCAGCATTGGGTAATCTGCGAAAGGTTTACGCTTCCCTGGGTAACTATGCCAAGGCGATTGAGACCATCAGCAGTCGTTGACCATCGCCCTTAGGGTTCATGACTGCCAAAGATGGAGAGCCAAACATGATTAAACTCCCTGGAATTAAAGTTTTAGCCCAAATTTACAAAAGTGCCAATTCTGTTGTCTATCGAGGGATTCGAGAACAAGGTCACAAAGCAGTAATTCTCAAAGTTCTGAAACAAGACTATCCCACTCCCTCTAAGCTAACCCGATATAAGCAGGAGTATGAAATCACCCACAATCTGGACATAGATGGTGTTGTTAAAGCTTATGCCTTAGAACCGTATCAAAGAACTTTGGTTATTATCTTAGAGGATTTTGGCGCATCATCCTTAAAACAATTGATGAATGACCGTGTAGGGACGCATGGCATTGCACCCCTACCAGAATTTCTCAACATCGCTATCAAAACGGCTGAGATTTTAGGTACTATTCACGCTGCCAATGTCATCCACAAAGATATTAATCCTGCCAACATCGTCTTTAACCCAGAAACAGAAATTATTAAAATCATCGATTTTGGTATCTCCACTCAATTAACCCGCGAAAATCCTACGCTGAAAAATCCCAATGTTTTAGAAGGCACATTAGCCTATATATCACCGGAGCAAACGGGACGAATGAATCGTTCTTTAGATTACCGCACTGACTTTTACTCTCTCGGCGTTACCTTCTACGAACTACTGACGGGACAGTTACCTTTTGAAAGTACCGATGCGTTAGAACTGGTGCATTGTCATATCGCCAAACAGCCAATACCCCCTCATCTTTTAGGAGAAGCAGAGGGGGAGAGAGGGAAACGGGGAGAACCCTGTCCTCAAGCCGTTTCGGATATTGTCATGAAGCTGATGGCGAAAACGGCAGAGGAACGATATCAAAGTGCCTGGGGACTCAAAGCTGATTTGGAAGAATGTCTCTTTCAGTTACAAGCTAATGGGACTATAGCAGATTTCCCTCTCGGTTCAAAGGATATTTCCGACAAGTTTCAAATTCCCCAAAAGCTTTACGGACGAGAGTCAGAAGTTAAAACCTTACTAACAGCGTTTGATAGAGTGAGTCAAGGCACAACTGAAATGATGCTAGTGGCGGGTTATTCCGGCATCGGTAAATCGGTATTGGTGGCAGAAGTTCATAAACCCATCACTCAAAAGCGCGGGTATTTCATCTCCGGAAAATTTGACCAGTTTCAGCGCAATATTCCCTACTCAGCTGTTGTCAGTGCTTTCGCCGGATTGATGCGCCAACTATTAACGGAAAGCTCTTCACAACTCAACCTTTGGCGAGAAAAACTCCTTGCTGCTTTTAGTTCCAATGGACAAGTGATTATTGAAGTGATTCCGGAAGTGGAACTGATTATAGGCAAGCAACCACCCGTGCCAGAATTAAGCCCCGCTGAGTCCCAGAATCGTTTTAATCTGGTTTTCCAAAACTTCATTCGGGCATTTTGTGCAAAAGAGCATCCTTTAGTCATCTTTCTAGACGATTTGCAGTGGGCAGACTCCGCAACGCTCAAGTTAATCGAACTGATGATAACGGATGCAGATACCCAATACCTGTTTCTGATTGGGGCGTATCGAGATAATGAAGTCACCCCCAATCATCCGTTGATGATGACTCTTGATGGACTACAGAATGTTGGGGCAACTATCAACTTTATTACCTTAACTCCCTTAGATAGCAAGCATATTAGCCAGTTAATTGCCGATACTTTGCACAGTGACGCCTCTTCAGTAAAACCCTTAGCCGAGTTGGTAGTGCATAAAACTGGAGGCAATCCTTTCTTTGTCTATGAGTTTCTCAAAACCCTACATACCGAAAACTTGATAACTTTTGATTTTGAACATCACGGCTGGCAGTGGGATATTTCAAACATTGAAGCTAAGGGCATTACTGACAATGTGGTGGAGTTGATGATTGGCAAGTTGAAGAAACTGCCTCCAGTTACACAGCAAGTTTTACGCTTAGCAGCTTGTGTAGGTGCTGATTTCGACTTAAACATCCTTTCTATCATCAGTGAAAAATCCACATCGGAAGTTTCTAAAGACCTAACAGCAGCAGTTCAGTCCGGGTTAATCTTGTCCACATCCGAGTTAGATGAAGAACTGTTAATTCAAGATTATAAATTCCTGCATGACCGGGTGCAGCAAGCAGCTTACTCACTGATTGACGAAAAATATCAACAAGAAATTCACTTAAAAATTGGTCGCATTCTGTTGAAAAACTTTGAAAAACATGAGTTAGAAGAACGAATCTTTGATATAGTCAATCACCTGAACAAAGGACAAGCATTGCTCGGTGATAAATGGGAAAAAGAACAATTAGCTAGATTGAATCTAATCGCTGGAAGAAAAGCTAAATTCTCTTCAGCCTATCAACCCGCATTAATATATATAAAGGACGGGATGAAAATTTTACCCCCTAATAGCTGGGAGGAAGACTATCAACTGACATTTTCATATCACCTTGAAAAAGGTGAAATAGAATATTTAACTGCTAGCTGGGACGAAGCTTTATCAACTTTTGATGAAGCCCTTGAGCATATCAATAATTTGTTGGATCGGTGTAAAGTCAATGAATATAAAGTGACGTTATATCGAATGAAAAATGATTTAGAATCCTCCTTATATCTGGGAATACAGACTCTCGATCCATTGGGAATCAAGTTAAAAGCTTTTCCTGAAGAAGATGAACTTATAGCAGAAGTGAATCATGCTAATGAGACAATCGCTGCCAGGAAAATTGAAAATTTTATGGACCTTCCTGAAATGCAAGACCCTGAAAAACTTGCTGCTATGCTACTCCTCAGAGAATGTGTACCTCCCTCTTACTTTTTAGGGTCTAGATTGCTGTTCATACTAGGCATAAAAATGATTGAGCTATCGCTCACCTATGGGAACAATTCTCACTCTTCAGTTGGGTATATATATTATTCGTTAACACTTGCCTTTGTAGCGCAAGATTTTGAAACCGCCTATAAATTTGGAAGTTTAGCCTTGAGATTGAACGATGACAAGTATCAAATGAAGCGTTATGAAGCATTAATTTTGAATATGTGGGGAGGATTTGTTTCCCATTACACTGAACATCTCGATCGCTCTAAAGAGCATTTAATGAGAGGTTATTATAGCGGTGTAGAAAACGGTTCTTATCAATGGGCAGGATATTGTGCAGCCAACTATTTGTTTATGTGTTTTTGGGGAACTGATTCGTTAAAAGAAGTATCAGAAAAAATTGATAAGATTACACCCGGTTTGAAAAAATTCGATCCAAACATGGTGCAATATTATTATGCGGTTAAAGCGACCATTTATAATTTGATTGAACCCGTTGAGGATTGGAGTGTTCTTGATGAAGCCTTATGGCCGAATGCCAAGGATATCCTTAAGTCTTGCCGTGAAAAAAATGATTTATTCACGTTATTTTTAGAAGTGATCTGTAAATTGTCTTTAGCCAACTGGTATTCAGATTCTGAGAAAGCGATAGACTATGCTAACTCTGCCGAAAAATATTTGATAGGCGCGACGGGAATTTTTATTAATCCGGCTTTCCATTTTCATCAATCTCTAGCCTTATCAGTTGGGTATGACTATGCTGATGGTGAAAAACAGGCACAGTATGTGGAGAAGATTAAATCAAATCTTGAGAAATTCAAACTCTGGAGTAAACATTGTCCGAGTACCTACCTTCATCAACGTCTGCTAATCGAAGCTGAGTTGGCGCGAATTACAGGCAATGTTCTGGAAGCGCAGGATTTGTATGACCAAGCAATCGAGTCAGCCCGAGAAAATAAATTTTTGCAGAATGAAGCGCTAGCGTCGGAACTAGCAGCTAAGTTTTGGTTAGGTAAAGGTAAAGAGAAGATTGCTAAAGTCTACATGAGTGAAGCCCACTATGGCTACCAACGCTGGGGGGCAACAGCTAAAGTTAACGATTTAGATACGCGCTATCCTCAGCTATTACAAAGAAAGCCCTCGAACAGGGGAACACTTAGCACAAAAATATCTACACTGCCTACCACAACTGGAAGTAGTACTTATTCTGAGCTGGATTTTACCACAGTCATGAAAGCTTCACAAACCCTATCTGAAGAAATTGTGCTAGATAAATTACTGGCAAAATTGATGCGGATTATTATTGAGAATGCCGGAGCACAAAAGGGCTTTTTGATTCTGGAAACTAAGGGGAAATTATTGATTGAAGCTGAAGGCTCTGTGGATACAGATGATGTGACTGTGTTGCAGTCAATCCCCGTCCAGTTTGTATGGGAACCTGATGATAAACTTTTAATTTCTCACATAATTGTTAACTATGTGGCTCGCACCAGAGAAAGTGTAGTATTGAATAATGCTGAAAATGACCCTAAATTTGCTAATTCCCCCTACATCAAAGTACATAAGCCTAAATCAATTTTGTGCTTTCCTCTTCAACATCAAGGTAAACTGGCAGGAATTATCTATTTAGAAAATAATTTAACCACAGAGGCTTTTACTTCTGATCGCGTAGAACTCTTAAATCTGCTTTCCTCTCAGGCGGCTATTTCTATTGAAAATGCCCGTTTCTACAATAATCTTACCGAACTCAACCAAGCTTTTGAGCGCTTTGTCCCCCGTCAATTCCTCCAATTCTTGGATAAAGAAAGCATTGTTGATGTTAAATTAGGCGACCAAGTTCAGCAGGAAATGTCGGTACTCTTTTCCGATATTCGCGACTTCACAACTTTATCGGAAAGTATGACCTCGCAGGACAACTTCAACTTTATTAATTCCTATTTGTCTCGCATGGAACCAGCCATTACTGCAAACCAAGGGTTTATTGATAAATATATTGGCGATGCAATTATGGCACTATTTAGCGGTGAGGCAGATAATGCAGTCAAAGCAGGAATTGATATGCTGCATCGTCTTACCGAATATAATCAACATCGCACCGCTTCTGGATACGTGCCGATTAAGATTGGTATTGGCATCAATACAGGTTCTTTAATGCTGGGTACGGTTGGGGCAAAAAACCGGATGGATAGCACGGTGATTAGCGATGCGGTGAATTTGGCCTCGCGGATAGAAAGCTTGACTAAACAATATGGAGTTTCGATATTAATTAGTCACCAAACTTTCCAGTCTTTGCCAGACTCTAACCAGTATGCTATCCGCCTTATTGATCGCGTAACAGTTAAGGGCAAATCAGAAACGGTATCGATTTTTGAAGTTTTCGATGCCGATCCGCCTGAGACTTATGAGGGCAAGGTAGCCACGAGAACGTTATTTGAAGAAGCTTTGTTACTCTACCATTGGCAAAAGCTTAGAGATGCTGAGCGATTATTTGCTGAGTGCCTGCGCCGTAATCCTAAAGATAAAGCGGCTCAAATTTATCAACAGCGCTGCCTGAAGGGGTGACAAGCAGATCAAAAGGGGGTTTGAGTAGCAATCGATACTGTTGGCGAACTTCGCCGAAATCAGAATCAGCTTGCGGGTTAGCCCCTGATTGAGTTTCTCCAACAGGCGGTTTCGCTGTACCAGAGGCGAAGGGCTGGTTAGGTCTAAAGGAATATCAAGTTCGAGGCAAAAAAAGCCTAGAGCGTCATTTTGTATTAGTATTTTGTGCCTATAGCTTTATCCTTTGGCAGAAATTAACAGGAGGACTACGAAGACAATAGGCAAATAAACCTTTGAGGAGTTTTACTGATGCTTTAGAAGCGTTTCGGACAGCAATGTCAAGTCGTTTTATTGCTTGGTTAAACGAAAATAGAGACGTATTTGTCTCTTATAAAGCCAGTTTGGGCTTTATTTGGCGTTGATTTTTGTTTAAGTCCCACTAATACCTCCTCTCAGCATATTTATCCCAAAATGGGATGCACCCTAAAGTTAAGTAAGGTAAAAGTTAACCAAACTGGCCACCTACATAATCTTGAGTTGCTTCCTTTTGGGGAGAGTTAAAGATTTTTTCCGTCTTGTCGTATTCGACTAAATAGCCAAAACGGTTACCCTTTTCCCCCGCTTCGGCGTTGAAGAAAGCCGTTAAATCAGCAACTCTAGAAGCCTGTTGCATATTGTGGGTGACAATAACCACGGTGTAATCTTCACTAATTTCGTGGATTAGGTCTTCTATTTGAGAAGTAGAGACAGGATCAAGAGAAGAACAAGGTTCGTCCATGAGGATTACTTCTGGATCAAGTGCCACAGCACGAGCAATACATAAACGCTGTTGTTGTCCACCGGAGAGGGACATGCCATTTTCTTTGAGTTTATCTTTAACTTCTTCCCAGAGAGCAGCTTGCCGTAATGATTCCTCTACCAATTCATCCATATCGCCTTTATAACCATTAATTCTGGCTCCATAAGCAATATTTTCGTAAACTGATTTAGGAAAAGGGTTAGGTTTCTGGAAAACCATACCAATCTGTCGTCTCAGTTTAACTGCGTCGATTTTGCCTGAGTAAATATTCTTATTTCGGTAAATTACCTTACCCTCTACTCGGCAACTATCAATCAAATCATTGAGACGGTTAAAACAGCGGATTAGAGTACTTTTGCCACAACCAGAGGGCCCAATGAAGGCAGTCACCTGCTTTTTGGGAATTTCCATCGAAACCTCTTGCAGTGCCAAAGCATCACCGTAATGAACGCTGAGATTTTCTGTGTGCAAAACATTCTCGGTTGAAGATTGTTTTTGCTTTGTATTTTTTTGCTTATGAGTTGAAGTAGAAGAATTCATGGTGAAATTATTGTTAACGATAACTTAGTTTCTAGAGAAAATTAATAAGTACCCTTGCGAGCTACTAAGCGAGAAATAATGCTAGTAGCCAAAACTAAAAGTACTAAAATGAGGGACGCTGCCCAAGCAAGTTCCCGTTGGTTTTGGTAGGGAACGGTAGCAAAGTTACAGCATTTCCCGCTGTTAAAAGGTACAGTAACAGCAATTGGCAAACCAATTTCTTAAATGTTTAGGATTCATTAAGTCAAGGGCAACTGCAATAATTTTGTCAATCATGGAGGTGGTAGT
>JBAUJE010000315.1:0-25690 GCA_049683475.1 Coleofasciculaceae cyanobacterium
TCAAAAAGTTTCAATCCCTGATAGGGATTTTAGTGGATTTCAACTAGGTCTAAGTCCTGATAGGTTTTGGTGATGGTGGTTTCAATCCCTGATAGGGATTTTAGTGGATTTCAACTAGGGGTTCTAGTTCCTTGTGGTCTATTAATAGTTCTTGTTTCAATCCCTGATAGGGATTTTAGTGGATTTCAACTAAAGGCCCTTAATGAGGGTGTCCTTGCCCTCGAGTACACGTTTCAATCCCTGATAGGGATTTTAGTGGATTTCAACTCCGAGATTTATTCTCAAAGGATGCCTTTCAATCCTGTTTCAATCCCTGATAGGGATTTTAGTGGATTTCAACGTCCCAACGAGCGACAAGCCGCTAAACAGTATTGGTTTCAATCCCTGATAGGGATTTTAGTGGATTTCAACCCGGGGAGGCAGTTGAATTAATCCCCAGTCAGCATTGCGTTTCAATCCCTGATAGGGATTTTAGTGGATTTCAACGCCGAAAGGCTTGGTGCGTAAACGCTGCGTCGATTGGTTTCAATCCCTGATAGGGATTTTAGTGGATTTCAACAGAATTGAGGGGAAGATAGATGAACTACGATTGGGTTTCAATCCCTGATAGGGATTTTAGTGGATTTCAACTCAAGTTTTTTGGATTCTGTAGACGGGGTGTTGTCGTTTCAATCCCTGATAGGGATTTTAGTGGATTTCAACGCAAGTATTTTTTGATGAGTGCTTCCGCATTCGGCAGTTTCAATCCCTGATAGGGATTTTAGTGGATTTCAACGGTGAAATCTTTGCTGAACTCTCAGCGCTATTAGCCGTTTCAATCCCTGATAGGGATTTTAGTGGATTTCAACCAGTGAATGTAGTTTAGCACTGAACTCTATCACGGTATGTTTCAATCCCTGATAGGGATTTTAGTGGATTTCAACGTTCTCCTTTTGCTTACTGCTGGCATGCAAGAATCCAGGTTTCAATCCCTGATAGGGATTTTAGTGGATTTCAACATTTCTTCTAATGGCTTACGGTCTCGCCACGCCTGTTTCAATCCCTGATAGGGATTTTAGTGGATTTCAACTTTTTGCTGAAGTAGGCCAGAGTACAGCTTTGCGGTGTTTCAATCCCTGATAGGGATTTTAGTGGATTTCAACGATGGCGTGGACTACAACGCCATCAGCTATAGATTTTCGTTTCAATCCCTGATAGGGATTTTAGTGGATTTCAACTGCTGCCTTCCAGAAGCCTTGCTGTATTTAGTTTTCAAGGTGCAAATCCGACAGTCTACCCCAACTATATCATTCCAGCCCCAGGTGCTGACAAGAGGGCAAGAAAAAAATAAGCTGAAAACCAGTCCTGGCAAGCCTTTGAGCATTCCCGACAACCTATTCAAAACCCCAAAAGCCGCAAACCCTGACCAGATAAGAGTTATAGCCCCAAAACTGAACAACCCCGACAAAACACCTACAGGTTGTCGGAATTCAGGGAATAAAATCGTATCATCTCACAATTTTTCACCACTAAATATATGCCACACCAGGATGTGTTCCCCAACTTACCCATTACTTCTTACTCAGACTAAATATATGCAACAAAAGGATACCTTCCCCAACCTAGCCAACAACCTGAGGTCTGCATTAGGTGCCCTAGAACTTGATGCCAATTCCAGCCTTTACCGAGATACCGTCTTAATTTGCAACTATCTAGAAAACCCGATCTTCCGTGTTGCCGTATTTGCCCCCTTTAACTACGGTAAATCTACCCTACTCAATGCCCTACTCGGACAACGCACCCTACCCATTGGTCTAATTCCCACCACAGGAGCAGCAATTTCGGTCGGTTACGGTCAAGAATTGCATACTCGCATTACGCTCACTAATGGAGAGCAAATAAGCGAAAGCGGTACTAAGATTTTACAAGAATATGCCGTTCTTGATGGTCAGAGATGCATGCGTCCTGATGTCGCATCAGTTCAGGTTTACTGTCCCAATTCTTTCTTACAAACAGGTGTAGAATTTCTGGATTTGCCAGGAACTAATGACCAAGAAGCCCAAGATATTTTAGTACGCGACCAACTCTTAACAGCAGATTTAGTAGTTCAGGTTCTCGATGGTCGTCAACTAATGACCTTGGGTGAGCGAGAAAATTTGAGAGATTGGCTAATTGAGAGACGTATAAACACAGTCGTTTTTGTTGTTAACTTTCTCAATTTATTAGAACCTGAAGACCAGAAAGAAGTCTATCACAGACTACGCTTCGTCGCCGAAAGCTTTCGGGCAGAACTCCCTCCTAATATCAGCAATCTTTATCGAGTTGATGCCCTACCCGCCTTAAGAGCAAGACTAAAAGGAGAGGCTTCCGCTGCTCAAACGACTGGACTAGCTAGCTTTGAATCAGCCTTACAAAGTATTGTCGGGGCAGCAAAAGAGACACAGACCATTCGTATACCTCGACTAGTGGCGATCGCCACTCAGGTTAAAGAGGCACTGCAAGCTAAAGCTCAAACTCTAACTAGTGAATTAGCAACCGTCCAACAAAAACAACAAGCCAAAACTGAATTGCAACAAAAAGCGATCAAACTAATTAAACAAGGTTTACAAGCTAGTATTTCTGAGTTTGAAAGTTGGCTATACTTGCCTAATCTTTTAACTCACTATCAATCAGTCATTGCTCTTGCCTTACAAAAGGGTAAATTTACCAGTCAAGAAACAGGACAATTTCAGCAAGAAGTACAAGAATTTCAAAAAAAAGTTAGCGAATGGGTTGAAAAAGGTTGTGAGTTTTTAGAGCGAGATTATCCAGGTGATTTAGTAATTTCTTTTCTCGATGCACCTCAAGTTAAGCCAGACAAAGAGGCAACTGCTAATCCTGAGTTAGAGATAAACCTCTCAACGGGTCTAAATTGGTTAACTCAAGGTCATTTAGGAGCAGCAGCCTTAGTTGGTGCTAGCTATATCCTCAATAAGACGACAGGAGGTAAGAAAAAGCAAAAATCAAATAACCCTAATTCTGAGCAATTAGCTCAAGCTTGTAACGATGCAGCTCAAGAATATCTAACTCGCTTCAGTACTGAGGCAACCACAACATTACGACAATATCAAGCCCAAGCAGAACAGTTGATAACCTATCGAGGGAGTCTGGAAAAAGCTGGCGGTACTATTCAAACTTACCAACTACACTTATTAAATAGTTTATTGGATAGTATCAATTGGGAAATAGAAGATATCAGGACGAATAGGGCTTCTGAATCCTCCAAATTGTGACCATTGACAAACACTTAGTGGGAAGCGATTAGGAGCGATCGCCTTACCAGTAATTGTCTCTCTCCCAACGATAATTTCCCCAAACTAAGCCCAAGAATATTATCAATTAAGTAGGTTGGTCAAATTAATTAGAAAATGCTTGAAAGAGGGAACAGGGAATAGGGAATAGGGAACACCTAACACCTAACACCTAACACCTAACACCTCATCTCGGTTTTATATTTATTTACACCCACCTACTTATCAATTATCAGTTATTGAATCCGGATCAATTCCTGCTTCTTTCAGTAATTCTTCTAAACGTTTAGCCCGTTCAATAGCAACTTCCTTGTCTTGGCGCTCCTGTTGAAGTTGTTCTTCAAATTGCTTTTGTGTGGCTAAAATTTGTTCTTCTGGAGTTAAATATCTTTTTCCTTGTTGATCATACCAATATAACCATTCCCTTGTAATTCCTTGATATATTCCTTCTTCTCTACCAATACCCAAATTAATTTCTGACAGCCATACAGTTTCACCTGCTAATAACTGATATTCTCCCTCCTTCAGTTGATATACTTCTAAACTGGGTTTTCTTTTTCTTAATGGATTATAAATTACATAATATAATATTCCCATTTCTGCATAATCTTCTTTCTTTTGTGTATATTCTCCTCTTCTAGTTTGAGATACAACTTCTAAGACCATAATTGGCAGTTTCTGTTCTTCCCATAAAACATAAGATAAACGTAAATCGGAGTCAATAATTCTGGGTACACCAATACTTAGAAAACCATCAGGTACAATTGCTGGTTCATCAGGATCATAATAAATTCCCATATCCACCCCAAAAAACCAATCCATTCTTTCTGACCAAATCAAGGCAAGAATTGCTTCTAGCAGCCCAGGAATCAGATGTTGTAGTTGATTATCCACAGGTGTATCATCAGAATCAGGTAAATCTTCAGCAGAAGGTAAACATTGTCGAGAATTATATTTTAGTAGCATAGCTTCTCAAACCAATACTGGGCTTTGATTATAGCAAATTTAGGGACTTCTTTTCAGAGGCGTTTTTAAAGATATAGCAATTCTCATATTGCTGAGATACAGTCAATTTTCTTACCTGTATGACCTAGCAGCCAATGCTCTGCAAACCCAGTTAAGAGTTCCCTAAAGCCCAAGATTTTTGTACCTCATCTATTTGAGAAGGGTCAATTACCGTGAACATTATAATCATCCTAGCTGAAGTCAGTGTCGTAGTCTTTATTTTCTGGCTGCTTGACTATCTTGTCGGTAGAAGCATCAAACAACTTTTGAAAATTCCTTGGCTCAAACAAGGTGAGAGAAATACTAAAATCTTGCGTCGCAATATTCGAGGAAGATTAATTCTCTCTTGTCTGTTGCTATCTTTGGTAGTAGTGGTTGCCAATACTGCACTGATTTATCAAGGGGAAAACTTGAGAGAATATACTCTTGATTTGATGCGCCGCACCCCGCCAGGATTCTGGGTAAAATTTCTCCAAGGCATTGCTAAAAGTATCGGTATGATCTTTTTGGCAGTGATGGTGCTACGGACTGTCTCTCCTTGGTTAGACTCAGCCTGTAATCGTGCCAAGGGATTTGAACAAATTACTGCTAATGACGAGAGTATTGAAGACTTTTTTAGTTTCCTCAAAACTAACCTAGCTAATGGTATTTGGTTATCATCTGTGGTTTTATGTACCCAGTTTCTCCAACTACCAGAAGTAATCCCTCAATATCTATATATTCTGCTGAAAATCTATGCAATCATTGCCATTGGCTTGCTCATTTTTAAGGCAGTTGCCACCACGATTGATAGTTTAGATGCCCTCAACAGTAAATACAACCATAAAGATAATTTACTACGTTTTTATGACCGCCTTCAGCATCTTATTCCCTTCTTGAAGCGCTGTCTGGAATACGTAATTTATGTCTGCATGGCAACTTTGATTATTCAGCAGGTGGAGTTAGTAGCCAGTTTAGCTCCCTATGGCACGCAAATTGTCAAGATTATTGGCATTGTTTTTATGAGCCGTGTCTTAATTGAAGTGGCCTACTTAATAGTAGAAGAGGGACTGCTCAAAAACCAGAATCTGACGGAAACCCAGAGACAAAAACGCTTAACTCTCGTTCCCTTATTCCAAAGTGCTTTAAGATACGCTATCTACTTCGGTGCTGGCATTGCTATTCTTGATACCCTGAATATAGATCCTACGCCTATCTTAGCTGCTGCTGGTATCGTCGGTTTGGCTGTAGGTTTAGGAGCCCAGAATTTAATTAATGATATGGTTTCTGGCTTCTTTATTTTATTTGAGAACTACTACTTAGTGGGTGATTTCATTGAAACTAGTGGAGCAAAAGGAACTGTAGAAGCAATTGATTTAAGAACCACCCGCATCCGCCACCCCAACGGTCAACAGCATATTATTCGTAATGGAGATATTGGGCAAATTGTTAACTATTCTAAGCAATATATCTATGCTGTGGTAGAAGTGGGTGTAGCTTATGACTCCAACCTGGATAATGTCTACAGCGTAATTGAGGAAGTAGGAAAACGTTTAAAAGAACAATCCCCAGATGTCATTGAGCCGACACGAGTAGATGGACTAGATAACTTTGGTGAGTCTGAACTACTCATCCGTACCCTAACCAGGGTTAAACCAGGAACCCACCTACGTATCCAGAGGGTTTTACGTAAATTAATTAAGGACACTTTCGACCAAGAAGGGATAGAAATTCCCTTTGCTCGTCGCGTCTTAATTTTCAAAAATGAAGGGGAAAGTAATCAGTCACTTACTGACAATTATAAAAGTGATTAGCCCAAAGGGTTAGCAACAGAGGCGATTACGCAGAGTGTAGCGATCGCTCTCATTCTTAGCTGAACCTTAACAAAGACATTTCCTTTCGGGAATAACTGGCTGAATGCTTAGAGGGAAGGATTTGAGGCGGTAGCAGTTACCTATATTGCTTTTTTCAATCAACCAACAAAAATTAGTTCACTCCCTTTCTCAGCAAAAACTCATCTCTAGCTCATGTCAAGTCCATGCTTGTATTAGATAATCTTATTGAGAAAGCACTAAAGGCAGCATGTCTATTAAGCTAGCGATGATCAAGAAATCGGCATCTAGCCAAGTAAGTCGAACAACCAAGAAAATGGTTACTTTTTGCCTACTTGCAGCTATAGTAGCGATTCTGATTATCGTTCAGGCAAAGTATTTTAATATCCAGGAAATTCTCACCCAAGCCTTAGAGTGGGTCGATGGTCTTGGTAGTTGGGGGCCAGTAGCTTTCGTTATTCTCTACAACTTAGCTACCGTGCTTTTTCTACCAGGAGCTATCCTTACTTTGGGGGGAGGTGTGATTTTTGGTGTGATTTGGGGTTCAATCTACGTTTTTATTGCCTCGACTTTAGGGGCTACCTGTGCTTTTTTGATTGGACGATACTTGTCTCGCCACTGGGTAACTAGACAGATTAAGGGTAACTCTAAGTTTAAAGCAATTAATCAGGCGGTGGCTAAGGAGGGATTGAAAGTTGTCTTCCTGACTCGCCTCTCACCTATTTTTCCCTTCAACTTACTTAATTACGCCTTTGGTGTGACGCAAGTTTCCTTGAGGGATTATTTTTTAGGTTCTACTGGTATGATTCCAGGAACTGTCATGTATGTCTACCTTGGCTCAGTTATTGGTGACTTGGCTATGCTTTCGGCTACTTGCTCATCTAGCAATCCTCAAGCTAAGGCTATACATTGGCTAATTCATGGACTTGGTTTACTAATTACAGTTTTTGTTACTTTCTATATAACTCGTTTAGCTAACCAGGCTTTAAAAGTTCAAGGGTAATTTCTTCGGAAAATGGAAGAATGAGCTGTAAAAACCAGCCCATTTTCCGTAGGAGGGCAAACCCTAGATAGCTTGAGACGCTTATAATATCCTTGGTTGAGCTTGCCCCTTCTATAAATTGTTGATTGAGAAATCTTGAGTACAGTCTCAATTATCAATTATCAATTTACCACTGCCATTAATCATTAATTTGTCTACATTCAACATCAAGTAAATCTTCACGAATCCAGCCTTTAGCACCACTGACGGGAAAACCTACTCTATGCCAACCATAGCCAAAGCGATCTTTTTTATAATCAGGTTCTGGAGGGGTTGCTGTTAGGACATAAACGTTATCCCCTGCTAAACCATAACCCAAGCTTCGATAGTTGGTTCCTGCCCCAGAACGCAGAGTAATGCGAGAATTAGGGTTACTAGCAGTCAGGGTTGCCCGACAGTGGGAACGTTCACTAGGAAAAGTATGCTGAGCAAAAGCCGTAGTTGTAGGGAGGGTAATTGCAGCAGCTGTAGCTAGGTAGAATATTACTCTTTTCATTTCTTTGCTCTAATCATCAAAGGTTGTTGTCTTCTAGTAAAAGAGACGTAACAGTTAGATTAATTAGAGTTAGTACCAGTTTATGAGCTGTCCTCAAGCTCACGCCGATCAGAACTTATTTTTCTTTATTTAAGGCCTTGCTAGTAAAGACAGTTGAGCAACTGATCTATATTTATGAGGTTTTACATAAGTAGAAGGAGGAGAAGCAGAAAAATTGATTAATTCAGCAAAGAAAAATTAGGCAATTTCTAACCCCTCTCCTGCAAGGGAGGGGTTGGGGAGAGGTCAAAAGCAATTCGCTTAACTAATTAGAAACCTGGGGATTAGCACAGTTAAGCATCCGCAAAGTAGCCGCAGCAGCATAGTTGCGAAGAGCTTCAGAATCTGGGAAAAAGGCACTTCCCCTTTCATTATATGGAGAAGCCACATCACAATAAGAAGACATCTCTGTAATTACAGAAGCGGCCCAATGACCTTGAATATCAGCAAATGATTGAGCTGGTTCGGTGGGGTTTAGTTCTGGTGCTTGTCCTTGAAGGGTTTTAGCAAATTCAGCGGCCCTTCGTTCTACCGCCATCAACTCAGCGCGAGTCACTGAACGGGTTGGTCGAAACGTTCCATCCGTGTAGCCACTAACAATGTTATTCTGCTGCGCCCACTGAATCTTCGCCGCACTCCAACGGGAAGTTTCCACATCGCGATAAGGTCTACTCGTAACAGTAGTTGGCAAGTTGACGTTAGCACCCGGTAGCTTACTCAAACCTTCCAACACCATTGAGACTAATTGCTCTCTGGTTAAGGCAGTTTGGGGTCTAAAGGTATTATCTTCCCTGAAACCAGCAACAAAACCCATTGCCACTGCCTGTTCAATTTCTGTAGCATAGACATCGTTGGCAATGTCTCGGAAACTATAGCTAGGTATACCTGGACTAGGACTAGGCCCAGGAGTGGGGGTAGTACCAGGATCTACTGTACCAATCACGGCTGAGTCACCGCTGAGATAAATGTGACCAAGGGTTCTTCCCTCATAGGTTCTTCTGGCAAACTCCCAGCCTGGTTGCAGAAAAATCTTGGCAAAGCCATCCGTTAAGCCGAAGGTTTTACCGATGACAATCTCTGGAGCATTACGATCTAGGGGATTACTGCCAATTAGTACCAGTTCACCATCACGCTCAACTACTCTCATGATGTACTTTAGCCCCAAGTCTTCACCATCTACACGGATGGAGTAGCCATTGCTATCGGTACTGCGTCCACAAATGCCTGAAAAGTCAAAGTTCAACAGTAATGGTTCTACGATAACTGGGTTACTACCACTTTCACTCCAGCATGGTCGTGCCGATGACTTTTGCTCAATAATGAGTAGTTGATGAGAATCCCTGCCAAATGGTGCAGCCACAGCGATAAATTGACCTTGTTCAACCTCTTGTTCACCGAAAGTCGCTGCCATAGCCGGAATCTCAGCACTTATGGTTGAAAGAATAGCTGCCCCGAAGGCTGCAAACTTTTGTATAAATGAACTTTTCTTCATACTTCCCTGTTTAACAATTAAATTACTACTTTTTGCTTCAAGCTATATTGATTGGTCTGAGCCTAGGCAATGTTTCCACAGTTATGTGACACTTTGCCGAGGCTCCTAGTTTCTTGAAAATTAGCAAATAGATAGGATCAGCATCCGACATACAAAAGTATCACAAAAGGCGACAGGTCAGGCTAATTCACTCTCAAGAGGGAAGATTTTCAAAAAAAAACGCGCCTTAAGAACAGAAAGACGCGTTTGCTCAATAAATTTATCTGCTTGCTGATGCAGTTTAAGCAGGTACTTCCTGAGTAGCAGGATAAACACTAATCTTCTTGCGGTTTTTACCCCTTCTCTCGAAGGTGACAATACCGTCGATTAGAGCAAAGAGAGTGTAGTCACTGCCACAACCAACGTTTTTACCTGCGTGAAAAGTCGTGCCACGCTGGCGTACTAGAATGTTGCCTGCTCTGACAACCTGACCACCATAGCGCTTTACTCCCAGCCTTTGAGCATTAGAGTCACGACCGTTACGAGTACTACCAGTTCCTTTCTTATGAGCCATTTTTCCTCGTGAATTTATTTAAAGATAGTAGCTTTTAGCTTAGATACACAGAGACAAGGCACTGCCAAGAAGCTTGGAAGCCTATTTACTATTCTGAAGCAGCTTGAGCCATTTCTTCTGTGCTGGAGGCTTCAACCGTGCTTTCTTCGCTAGCTGGTTTATCCTCCGATTCTGCTGAAGAAAGAACAGAACCATTAAGACTGATGGAGTTAATCATCAGGCGGGTAATTTCCTGCCGGTGTCCTCGCTTCTTGCGAGTCTTTTTCTTCGGCTTCATCTTATATACTAGGATTTTGCGACCGCGAAAATGCCGCATTACCTTGCCTTCAACTGCTGCTCCTTCAATGAAAGGCTGACCAATGGTTACTTCGCCGTCATTAGCAACAAGCAATACTCTTTCTAGGGTAACGCTCTCTTCTTCTTCAACTGGCAGCAGTTCAATGTCGTAAAAGCGGCCAGTCTCAACACGCAGCTGCTTGCCGCCGGTTTCAATAATTGCGTAGGTCATGGGATTTCCTTAAGGGTTGCCGTACAGGTAGCTGGTTAATCTTGGAAAAAGTACGTGATTTTTGCTTTTGCCCAGCTTTTGGTATTTCTCAACCTGATCCGAGCTAGTACGCACACACGATCTACGATTATCTTTTATTAACTAGAAATATGTCAAGCTTTCATTTCTTGAACAACTGGGGGAGAGTCCAGTTAATCTTTGAGAAGCAAAAATTTGGAGCTAGCTTGTAGTCAGTACTACAAAAGAATTCTTGCAGAAGTCGGGAGCTTTTGGCAGGAGCAACCAGAAATATTTGACTCTTTCAACCCTCAATTTGAGGGGATTTTTAGCTTTGCAAGAGGTCTAAAAAAACATCTTTTATAAAACAAAAGTTGAGTTGGGCAGTTCTTGAATACTTAACATCGGCTCAATCAAGAGGGGTTAGAGGCCGGTACTGAGGTTTTTAGACTCCCTAAGCTATGCAGATAAAGACAATACCCTTTCTGCGCCGAGATGATCAATTGCTTCCCTGAGCGTAGCTAGCAGCCAAGGAAGGAGGTGAGGCTTAGGATATTTCAGCTAAGAGATAGCCACCAGCTTTCTCTGCTTCAGTTCGCAAGAAGGATACTTAATTTGCAGTAACTCGCGAGACTCCTGCTTCACTCTACCTTCCATCGCTTCATGCTGTAATTTAATGAAAGCTTGAAAGTCTTGCAAATCATACTTTTTCGCTAAAAGCAGACGCAATTGCTCTTCTGCCTCTACAGTCAGATAACCAGTTGTAACAGCTTGTTGGACAATTTCACGAATCAGACTCATCCCCTATTTCCTCTTATGCTTGCTAGGTTAAAACCAAATAAGACTGTCTCCTCAAGTCGATATCTCGCTTGAGAACTATCTCTACAGACTCTCAAACCTGTGGCTGCTCGTATCAATTCTTGCTTGGTTAAGTGAATCTTTTGATATCAGCACCCAAATCAGCTGAATTTATTTGATAGCAGCAGTTGGGTTAATGAATGGTAAGTAGCTGAGCCATTAGCTTGATCAGTTTATTACTTTGCACTAGATGACCCTAACTTGGTATTTTATCTTAATTATTCATTAAATTTGATTTGGATTTCTGTATTTTGTCTTACCTCCTGCTTGATATTTCCCCACTTTTACCAATTCTTCATCAGTCCTGTCTAACTACTAGAGTACGCCAAGCTTAATCAGTTGTATTCCTACTAAAGACACTTTTTGCGGGTTTTTGTTTCAAAAAAGCAAATTTAGAGGAATAGTCCCAACATTCTTTACATAAGTTTACATGGTTTGGCAAAAAAAAAGTTGGTTCCTCTTAAGTAGTGCCAGCCTTTAACCCAGAGAAAGTAACATTTGATATCCTTGATGACTTTTCAGGGAAGAATATATATGTATTATCTTTATCTAAAAACTTCTAGCTGAATCCATGAAATCCTACCTCGCTGCTGCAATTCAAATGACCAGTTTGCCTGATCTAGAAAAAAATCTGGCACAGGCAGAAGATTTAATTGACTTAGCTGCTAATCAAGGTGCTGAGTTAGTGAGTTTGCCAGAAAACTTTTCTTTCCTGGGTGATGATCAAGAAAAAGTTACCCAAGCAGAGAAGATTGCCCAAGAAAGCGAAAAGTTCCTGAAAAAAATGGCACAAAGATTTCAGCTAACCATTCTTGGGGGTGGATTTCCTGTACCAGTCGAAGGTGGGAGGGTATACAATACAGCTCTACTTATAGATCCGAGTGGTAAGGAACTAGCACGTTATCAGAAAGTACATCTATTCGATGTTAACCTGCCAGATGGTAACACTTATCAAGAATCTCTGACTGTAGTCTCCGGCACTGAACTGCCATCTGTTTACTCATCAGACAGACTAGGGAACTTAGGATTATCGGTCTGCTACGATGTCCGCTTCCCAGAACTTTACAGGCATCTATCCTCCCAAGGTGCTGATGTTGTATTTGTTCCTGCTGCTTTTACAGCCTATACCGGCAAAGACCACTGGCAAATTCTACTCCAAGCCAGAGCAATAGAAAATAGCTGTTATGTAATTGCCCCAGCCCAAACAGGACATCATTATGGTATGCGCTACACCCACGGTCACGCAATGATTGTTGATCCCTGGGGTGTAATATTAGCCGATGCTGGTGATAAACCAGGAGTGGCGATCGCAGAAATTGACCCCGCTCATCTTCGGCAAGTTCGGAATCAAATGCCTTCTCTCCAGCATCGAGTTTTTGCTTGAAGCCCTCCCCCACGGACGATTTCAGGGAGATGAGGGGATGGGGTAGCAGGGGGAGCAGGGGGGACAAATAATTAACAATTTTCCATTCTCCATTTTCTCTAAGATGAGTAAATTGGAATAAGGTTAGACATGCACAGTTAACTCCAATTGAGGAGAATAGGCTGAAGGTTTGTCGAACAGCGACTAGTCTCAATGATAGAGCTTCAGGGGAAAAAGAAACTTAAGACCGGAGTACAATGGCTAGTCTGGTCAGGCGTATTAGCCCTAGTTGGCGCTGGGGGTTGGCTAGTTTTCGTTAAGGCGGGAAAGAACTCAGCAGATCCAGTGCCAGTTCGTCTGATCAAAGTAGAGCGAGGTAATGTAGAAACCACTATTAATGAAAGTGGCACCCTCAAACTGTACGGTCAACAAACCCTGACTTCCCCCGACGAAAGTGCTGTGGATCAGGTGCTGGTAAAGGTAGGCGATCGCGTTCGAGAGGGTCAGCCATTAGTCACCCTACGTAATCCTGAGCAACAGGCAAATCTCACTGCTAGGCAGCTAGAAATTCAAAGTAAAGAACAGACCTTAGCGCGTAACCAAGAGAAGGTCTACGAAGCAGAGAAAAAGTTAGCTGCTGTTCAAAGGGAACTTCAGTTAGACCAATCAATAGCAATTCAAAAACAAGAGTTGACTATAGAACGCAGCCAAGAAAAGGTAGCCGAAGCCAAGGAAAAACTAGAAGCAGAACAACAGGAACTCGAAGAACTAGAAAAGTTGGCCGAAAGGGGTTTTATTCCTGCCAATGAATTACGCTCTCAACAGGAACAAATTCGCTCAGCAGAGTCTGGACTGCGAGAAGCTGAGTCTAATATTTCTGCTGCTGTTCTGGAACTAGAAAACATTAAGCAGCAGCGCCAAAATAGTGAAACTGAGCTGAGCAACAAAATTTTGAGTACTCAAGCCGAACTGCGGGAAGCTCAGTTAACAGTTGGCAATGACAAGCGTGAACTTCAGCGCCTACGCTTGGATCTGCAAAAAACCCAACAGCAAGTCAAGAACAACGTAGTCACAGCCCCCATTGATGGCCAAATTCTTGATATCCTTGTTAAAAATGGGGATGGAGTAACTCGCGGTAAAGAGCTAATCACTCTAGGTGATCCCGAACAAGAGTTAGTATCCTTAAGACTTTCCACCCTCAATGCAGCTCAAGTCGAACCTAACCAAGAAGCACGGGTTAGTATCATTGGACCAGATTCCCAGGTGTATGAAGGAAGAGTAGACAGTCTATCTCCCCAGGCAAACACTTCCACTTCCGGAGAAGGCGGTCAACAGTCTAGTCAAGCAGGACAGGCTACAGTACCAGCAACAGTGCGGCTGCTTCAACCCACTGAAACCCTAATTCCGGGTAGTAGGGTCAATGTTGAAATTGTGCTTGAACAGCGTCAAGATGTAGTTGCCATCGACACAGAAGTAATTCAGCGTTCTGCTCCTGAGCCTTTTGTCTGGATACCTAACCTAGAAGGCAAAGCTCAAAAACAACCTGTTACCCTCGGTTTGGAAGGATTGACAACTGTTGAGGTCACCTCTGGCTTGCAGGAGGGAGATCAGGTAGCAATACCACCCCCTCAAACTCCCCTACAGCCAGGAACACCACTTATAAAATTGGAAACGGGAATGGACAATAGAGAATTGAAAATTGAAAATTAGAGGGAATAGGCACTCTTGCAATAGGCAATAGTAAATTGTTTATCTCCCTCATACCAAATCCGGTTGCCAAAACCCACTTTTTACAATTACCTCAAAACCCTATTCCCTGCTCCCTGTTGCCTGCTCCCAACCCTAAACTTATAAATGGGGTATCAGAACCGGATTTGGTATCATCTCCCTCATCTCCCCCATCTTTGTGCATTCTTAATTCTGAATTCCGCCATTCTTTCTACACCCTTGTCCCCCTTGGCCCCCCATTTCTACATTCTTCATTCTAAATTCTGAATTCATTCTCTTCCCCATCTCCTATGAGTCTCTCCCCTTTAGATCTATTATTTATGACCTGTAGCTCCCTGCGTGGCAATCCTGTGCGTTCTACCCTAACTGCCTTGGGAGTATTTATGGGTGTGGCAGCAGTCAGTGCCACGCTTCAGGTTGGCAGTATTAGCCGCGCTGTTATTGCTCAGCAATTGGCAGAAAGAGGTGCTCCTAATGTGGTAGTTTTTCCGGCTTGGCAACCAGATAAACCGCGCCCACAACTGCGATCGGAAGATATGAAGTTTTTGCAACAAAGATTGCCTGAATTACAGTCAATTAGTTCTGCTGAGTGGTCAAGTGCTGCTAATACGGTGTTTCGGGATCGAGAGGCTAATCCAATGATAATGGCCGTTTCCCAAAACTTTTTGCTCACCTCTGGTAAGCAGGTGCTAGCGGGGCGATTTTTCACACCTGCTGATTTTAAAAGTTATCGACCTGTGGTCGTAATTGATAAGTTTCTCTCAGATCAACTTTTTCAGGGTCAGGATGCTATAGGAGAGCGTATCTATGCCGGTGGTAGACCTTATATAGTAGTGGGAGTGCTGCCAACTGAGCGTGGTTGGGGTCGTGAACCTCAAGGTCAGCTACTTATACCTACGTCACTTCACAGTGCGATGACAGGTAGTCGTGAAATTGGTATGCTGCAACTGCGTCCTTATGATGAAAAAGATTTAGAAACGTTAGGTCAGCAAGCTGAAGAACTTTTAAAACAGCGCTTTCCTGAAGGGAAATTTCACAGCTACAACAATATAGAGGATCTTCTCGAACAGCAGAAAATTTTACGCATGGCATCGCTGGCTCTTTCTTCTGTAGGGATTATCTCACTATTAGTGGGTGGTGTGGGTATTGCCAATATTACAATTGCGGCAGTGATGGAGCGTACCCAGGAAATTGGTTTGCGGCGAGCTCTTGGGGCAACTCAGAGGGAAATTATGCTGCAATTTATTCTAGAAGCGGCGTTTTTGAGTCTGATGGGGGGAACTATTGCTCTGGTTTCGGTGCATGGGTTAACAGTTGTGATTACTAGTACCTTTGGCCTGCCCTACCAATTTGAACTCATCACGGCCACTTTGTCCCTAGGTTCGGCGTTAATGGTAGGGGTTGGGGCTGGCTTTCTCCCTGCTTTGCGAGCTAGTAAGCTTGACCCAGTTAAGGCTTTGCGTAGTGCTTAACCATTGCTTGTCTGAACTTTGGCAAACTGATATGTGTATTCCTTCCTAAGGAGAAACGCTATAAAATGCAAATTTTCTCTTGTCGTCAGAAAATATCTAGCAAATTTAGTGCCCAATGGAAAAGCTGCATCAAGGAAATAGTCAACGCCAAAATCAGCGTGATTACTTGTCAAAACGTCCCATTCGTTTATTGACTTTTAATTTAGTAGTGGTTTTGACAACAATTTTTGCTACGGCTGCTATGTTAGTGGTGGCTCTAGAACCCCAGGCAGCTAAGAAACCAACTACCACTAATCGACTCAATGCTAAGGGTATTTCACCACAAACAGCTCTAGAACTGCCGCAGAAACCAACTCTGCCGGAAAAGTTGGTTTTATCTACAGAGAATCTACCGGCTTTTAGCACCGAGCAAGTAAGGAGAAAACTATCTCAGACTCTAGCTAGTCAACCACTTCGACAGTCCTCACAACCAGTTAAATTGGATTCTACCTTACCATTGGAGCGTTCGTTATTTGGGGAACAGCAAATTAACCTCAAGTTAACAACTGATGGGCGTAATCAACAAAAAAAGGTGACAGAAATTGTTCAGGATACTGGTGAGTTAGCAGAAAAAAATGAGCAAGTAAATGAAACTTCATTTCCAGAAGCTGAAACCAATTCATTACCAGCTAAAAAGAGAGTTGAGCTGAGTCTTTCTGATGTGATTATTTTAGCCATTGAAAATAATAGAGATATCAAAAATGCCTATCTCGATAGGATAGTACAAAAACAAGACCTAGCTGTGGCAGAAGATGAATTTGTACCTAACTTTACCCCAGAAGTATCAACATCTTTTGCTCAATCTGAATCAAATATAGTCAGAACAAACACTGGTGAATTAGGTTTAAATGCAACGGTTGCTGTCAGAATTCCTACCGGGGGTCAGCTTAGATTTGGTTGGGCAGGTAATGCTCAAGCTATTTCTGGTAGTGATGACCCCTTCAGACAGGAACTAACCCTCAGTTTTGACCAACCATTATTAAGAGGAGCAGGAATTAAGGTCAATAGAGTTCCCATCGAAGTGGCTCGCCTTACAGAACAAAGCAATGTAATCAATTTAAGATCGACACTGACTAATACCATTACAGATACTATTTTTGCCTACCGTCGTTTACTCCAGGCTCAGGAAAGGCTGAAAATTGAGAAACTTTCTTTGCAGAATGCCGAAGAACTTTTGCAATTTAACCAAGTTTTAATTGAGGCAGGTCGCCTAGCACCAGTTGATATTGTGCAAAGCGAAACGGCTGTGGCTAACAGACAAGTTAGCTTATTAAATGCTCAAAATGACTTGGAGTCCGCCAGACTTAATCTGATTGAAGTTCTCGATGTTGAAAGAGAGATCGTGATTGTTGCAGCTGAAATTCCGACAGCAGAATCTGTAGATTTTAACTATGAAGATTTGAGAAAAATAGCTTTTAATAATCAACCAGATTATTTGCAAGCACAACTTAGTTTAGAAATAAGTAATCTTGAGTTATTACGAGCTGAAAATAACCGACTTTGGGACTTGAGCTTGAGTACTAGCTTCAATGATTCAGCAAGTGATATAACTGATTTGAGAACTGGTTTAGTCTTGACTCGTGAAATAGGTGATTTGACAATAGAGAGAGATTTTCAACGCAGTCGAGTAAACCAACTTAAAGCAGAAAACAATTTACAAGAACGAGAGGAAAGTTTAGAAAATCAATTAACAGATGTAATCAGAGATGTCAAACTACGATTTTCTCAGGTGGAGTTAGCTAAAAGAGCTACAGAGTTGTCAGAAAGACAATTAGAAATTGAAAGAGAAAAACAAAGATTAGGTAGGGGAGCAACGGTTTTTGAGCTGGTTAATCTTCAGAATGATTTAGCCCAAGCAAGGAATGCCGAGTTGGATGCAATTATTAATTATCTCAATGCTTTAACTTCTCTTGATCAGACTCTTGGCACTACCTTGGATACTTGGCAAGTGACGATTGAGAATTTAGAGGGGGAAACTGAGAATTGATAATCGTGAATTGGCAGATTTGGTTGTCCTGGTAAGGTGAAAAGTTGGTAGTGAATAAACCCTATGTCGCGTAAATGGCGGTTGAGTTTGCTTTTAGCTTTGTTCGTCGTGGGTTTATTGATTTTTATCGGTAGTTTTTGTAGTTATAGAAGCTATTTGAGAGCTTTTATGATATAAAGATAGTAACGACAGAGTAGCTAAAAACTAATTCGAGTAAATATTCTGTTAAATTATTTGAAAACGAGTATCCAAAGGTTGTAATTGAATTGACTCTGCAACAGGAGAAGTAGCCAAATCAATAATATTTTCTTTTGACTTTTTAATTGTTAGCTCTATAAACCTGACTACATACTGAGGATAACCATGGGATAAGTCTAGACCTGAGTCTTTTATCTTTTCATCTCCAGACTTCCATACCCTACTCGCACCACTCTCACTATGTACCAACCAGATCTGATCAAAGCTATGATCTAAGTTAGAAGCGGCAAAGGCTAGCATTTTTCTAGTAGATTCATTGCCCTGAAAAAGGGGATACATGGGTGGTGCTTCTGTATGTACTACTAACCAAGCTTTAGTTGAGTTAGAAGAAGCTTTATATCTAGGAACCTTGGGTGACTTTTTGGCGAGGATTTGCGCTAACCATAAGTGAGGTTCATTGGGAATTTTAATCTGATAAATTTTGTCCCTTTCAAATACCCTTTTTTTATGAGACCAACGCATCACCTTTTCAAGGCTTAGCAAACTGCACTCACAAGCTATTTTTTCATTATTCAGAGAAAATGACCAATCAGGGGCATCGGTAATAGAGTGATCATCAGTTAAGTCATAACCATTATTTTCTAATAATCCCCGAAGGGACTCAATCGCAAATATTTCGTGGGTTGTTCTTGCTGGTCGAGTCATAGCTGTTGCTCTATTTAGCATCAACTACAGGCTTTCTAGCAGCCTCACCATCTGTCCAAGCCTGCATAGGGCTTAGTCTACCAGGAACCGGAATATATGAAGATGTATGCGATCGCACTTGAGACGATTTATTAGGCTAGTGGCATTTAATTTGAGCGAACTGTGAGAGATTACTGTAGGGGCAAAGCATTTGGGGATTGTTTTTGTCACTTAACCTAAATTTATCTGTCCGAATGCTTTGCCCTTCTAGCTCCCCAATTATGATAGCCATCCCTCAATAACCCCCAAAAATGACTATTGAGAGGAATATCTCAACGGCGAAGTCTTTGCCATGACTGGTGGTACAATTCCCCATTGACTCAGAGAAAATTTCTGTTGAGCATTACTCGTGAGGAGAGGAAAGAATGTATCTAAACAATTTCAACCTTCAACTTGTAATCTCTTCGGCTGGTAATTAGTTCCAAGCTTGTTAGCACAAAAACCCAACTCTCTACTTTGGCCAGGTTCAATTACTTTTCCCCAATCTGGGGGAGTAACCGTGTACTGGGAGCCAAGGGATTGAAAATTACCATTCCAAGTATTGTTAATCGCTGCCTGTTCCATCTGGAATTTTACTCGCCAGTCGCGAACACTACTATTGCCAGTGTTGCTTAACTGCATGCTTAGACAGAATCCCTCTTGCCAATTAGAGTGCATGTCAGAGGTCAACTTTAGTTGAGAACCTCCAGCTTTAGAGAGACTTTCCGCCTTTGTAGCTACGGGAGAACCCTTTTGAGAGCTGGAATTACTGTCAATAGTTGTAACTGATACCTGCCCAGGACGATAGTCAGAACCAAGCTTGTTAGCACAAAAACCTAACTCTCTGGTCTGGCCTGGCTCAATTACTCTTCCCCAATCGAGAGGAGTGACTACATACTGGGAACCTTGGGTGCGGAAGTTACCATTCCAACTATTATTAATCGCAGCCTGATTCATTCTAAATTTCAACTGCCAGTCGCGGACGCTACTGTTGCCCTGATTAGTCACCTGCATGTTGGCACAAAATCCATCTTGCCAATCAGACTGCATATCATATCTCACCTGTAGCTGAGGTTGTGCTCTTCTCGATACAGGAGAACTAATTTCAGGTCTAGGGATTGGCTTCGTTACTCTGGTGGTAGGACGTGGTTGGCTTCTAGGAAGTGGCGGTAGGCTAGCGTTAGGACGTGGCTGGCTTCTAGGAAGTGGCGGTAGGCTAGGCATTGCAATTGAACTTGGAGAAAAATTAGTGGCAATCAGCAGTCCTTGAATTAATTCTTGCTTGGCCGTTTCAACACCACTCCAGTCCTCTTGCAAAATGCCGCCTGTATCTTGGCTATTGGGATTCCAACTCCAGTAGGCAAAACCTAGTTTGTTTTTACGAATATAATCAACTAGCTGACGCTGCCAAATTCCCTCTTTAGAACTTTTATCTGTTTGCCGACCGCCAAATTCCCCAATCCAGACTGGGGCAATTCCTTCTTTGGCAATATAATGCCAGCCAATTTCCCAGCGTCGAGAGAGATTTTTAGGAAAACTAGACTCACTAAACCAGGAATGGTCAAAGACTCCAGGGCCATACTCGTGGGGAGAATAGACCACTTTATTCGGACGTGATAAACGTACTGGATAACGTCTAACGCCTTCAAGGTTGCCCCCTTGCCAATGGGTTTCTAGCTTCTGACCTGGTACATTGTTCTCAACACCTTCAACAACAATCAGCCAGTTAGGGTTAATGGAGAGGATAGCATTGCCAGCTCTTTCCGCTGCCAGCCGCCAGTCGGTAGCTGGGTCGTTTGTACCCCAGCTAGCGCGACCGTGGGGTTCATTTTTGAGATCTGCACCAATTACATTGGATTGATTTTTGTACCTGGAAGCCAGCATTTTCCAGGTGTCTATCCAGTCTTCTTCTGTGTAGCCATCACCGTACCAAAGTTCTGGAATTTTCTGGTCGTTCAGGCGATGGGAATCAAGCAAAATTAAGAGTTGCTGACGTGCTGCCTCTTGGATAATGGCATCCATCACTTCCAACGGTGACTTGTCGTAGAGTTCCTGGTTACTACCGATACTGTAGTCAACACCGCTTACTTCTGAAGCCCTCAGAGATTGCACAGAATAGGGCAGCCGGATTATGTTATATCCTAAGCCTTTAATCTGGGCCAACATCTCTTTATAGTCCCGTTTCCACAGACCATGGGGAGCATGCTTATCTGTCTCTATGCCAAACCAGTTGACACCTCTAAGTAAGACGGGTTTACCAATAGCATCAATAATGTTTGAGCCTTTAGTGGAAAGGGGTAGCTGAATTGTCATGGCAGGATTAGCCGCATCGACAGGGGTTTGAAAAGGCAAACCTAAGCCAACAAACAAGGAGAATACCAAGGCTAGCCCAAACCAGAAAAGACCGGCACCAGCTCTGAATTTGCTGAGTTTCGAGCTTAGTGTATATTCCCATCTGTCCCTACTAACTGGTTGGTCAGTTCTGTGTAGGGAGCGATTGGTAGCGCTCTTTCTGCTGTACGCTCTAGTTTGATGACTTTGGGGAAATTGGCATTTTGTAAAGATACCAATAACTATCAACCTGATGGCTGAATTTGCTTTCTTCAGCTGTAGGAGCTGGTTTAGTAAAAATCTAGACATATTTGTTACAGGGCAAGCAAATTAAATTGTTCAGAAAGAGAAAACTTAAGTTGACTCAACATAGTCAATCGCTGATTTTTGTTATTAATATTAGAGTCAGCCACCCTTATGAAATTGACAGTTTACCTCTCCTAATGTTCCCAAGTAGGAATTTTTCTGCCAGAGAAAATTCTTATTGAATGATTATAAGGAGTTGGGACAGAAAATCTAAATTCTAGAGAATAAAAACACTTCTTGAGATAGATTCAGATATTAGCAACAGAGCTGTATTATTAGCATTAACTTTTTATGATGAATTTGTAATTTGCTTTTTTAAAATGATATGTTTTACTCCTATAAAAAGATATTCAAACGGGCTGACATATACTGAAAATGACTGTTTTCAGTACCACATGTCCAAATATTTACTATAACTTCATATTTGTTTAGAATGCTATATCAGTACTTTATGGCGGGTTTAAATCACATAGACTAGACTAAGGAAAGTAACAATTAATGAAGATTGATAGCTGCTATTTCTACCGCCAAATATTAACTTGCTTGGCAGCAGTTAACAACAATATTGAATACTTAAAAAGCACTAGACACACACTTTAACTTGTCACTGCAAATTATTAAACATGGCCGGATCTCCACTCAATAAATACATTCTGACACCAGTCTTGATTTCAGCGTCAATCTTTGCGGTTCTCACTTTTCCTCTAGCTTTATTGGGATCTAAGCCAATTACGATAGAACTACAGGAAGAGCCAGTCTTTCACGGTAAGTTGAGAGATGCTGCCCCTCCTTACCTAGGCTTAACAACTCTAATTAGTCTGGGTGCAGGTCTGGCAAGTCTTGCAGTAACTGGCTGGAAAGAGTCTGCTAATCAAACAGCTAAGATGGAAGAACAAATATCAGGTTTGGAGCAAAGTCTGAAGGAAAAAGAACTGCATTTCAAAGAACTTCAACTTTCTCAGCCAAGGCTGGAAGCTTATGGTCTAGAGGAGTTTTTGCCTGAGTCTGTGCGAATCGAAAGACAGACGAAGAAAACAGCAGCTAGCGAGAATGTCCATACGGTAGTTGAGGCACAAGTAGTTAATTCTGAACGAGTTGAACCACAGCCATTAGCAGCTCAGCCTCAGACAATATCACAGCCTCAAACTGTACCACAACCTGTGATGACGAGAGGACAAGCCGCAGCCAGTAATTTTACCTCGGCTCAAGCCTTTCTTGGCCATTCCCAAAATAGTGCTAACTCTGAGCCTTCTTTGAAGGAAACTTCACTCTCTCCCTCAGATATTCAGGAACTACACTCTCAACTGCAACAGATCAAGACTCAAATGGCATCTCTGCAAAAGGCAATAAAGCCCCAATTAGCAGCTTCAGAGGTTGCTAACGCAGAAGGGTCGAAAAACGTTAATTCACAACCACCACAAGTTGTCCAGTCCTGGGCGGTGTACAATACACACTCTTAAGGGAATAGCACAAAGATAAAGTTTGCTAGTTCTGAAAGACGCTCAGACGGGGAGAAGGTTAGGGAGTTTCTTAATTAAGGAGTTCCTTGGCCTTTTCCTATTGAGCAGTGGTTGCTCATCCGATTAAGGTTGTTTAGTTGACCGAAAGAAGGGATGATGTGACGTACCTACACTTCTCTAACGAGTAAGTGTTGGCAACGAGCGCCTCCTCTATGAGGACATTGACTGAGCTTTTAAGCCGTGCGCCCCACGGTCTTTTAGTTCCGAAAACTTCTTCATTTGTAGGCTGCATTTCTGCATTTAATTGGATTACACCTACACCCTTAATTTTACCACATATCCAGTTCGTAATTCATCCCAACACCTCCTTGCAGGTAGGTGTGGGACTTCTTACGATTGAAGTTAAAACAAAAAGCTGCCTCTAGACAGAAGCAGCTGACAAAGTTGTGGAATCTACTGAGGTATGTTCTCTGGGGCGAGGGAGTAACATCCCTCAGCCCCGACTAGTTGATCAGCAATTAGTAATCAAAATCGCCGCCCATACCAGCACCAGCACCAGCGCCTTCTTTGGGTTCAGGCTTGTCTACCACGATACATTCAGTGGTTAACACCATACCCGCAATGGAAGCAGCGTTTTGCAAGGCAGAACGGGTTACTTTAGCAGGGTCAACAATACCAGCGTCGAACATATCGACAAACTCATTAACCGCCGCGTTAAAACCAACGTTAAAGTCCTTCTCCTTGACTCGCTCAGCGATGACTGCACCATTTTGACCAGCGTTCTCAGCAATCCGCTTCAGAGGTGAAGAGAGGGAACGAGCAACAATCATCGCACCAATCAGTTCTTCACCAGTAAGCTTGTCGCTAGCCCAAGTCTCTAGGTCAGGAGATAAGTGAGCCAGGGTTGTACCACCACCGGGAACAATACCTTCTTCAACAGCTGCTTTGGTGGCGTTAATGGCATCTTCTAAACGCAGCTTACGGTCTTTCATTTCGGTTTCTGTAGCAGCACCTACTTTAACCACTGCTACACCGCCGGCCAGTTTCGCTAACCGCTCTTGCAGTTTTTCTTTGTCGTAGGAAGAATCGCTTTCCTCGATTTGACGACGAATTAGCTCACAACGACTCTTGACGGCGGCCTCATTACCTTCGGCAACTAGGGTGGTGTTGTCCTTGGTTAGAGTGACGCGACGGGCTTTGCCCAGCATCTCTAGTTTAGTATTTTCTAGCTTAAGACCAGCATCTTCGGTAATCAACTGACCACCTGTGAGGACAGCGATGTCTTCAAGCATTGCCTTACGGCGATCGCCAAAGCCGGGAGCCTTGACTGCGGCTACATTAAGTACGCCTCGTAGACGGTTAACTACCAGGGTTGCTAAGGCTTCTTTTTCGATATCCTCGGCAATAATTAGTAAAGGCTTACCTGAGCGAGCTACTTGCTCTAGTACAGGTACTAAGTCTTGCACTAAGGTGATTTTCTTGTCGGTGAGCAAGAGGAAAGGCTCATCGAGAACTGCTTCCATCCGCTCCATGTCGGTGGCAAAGTAAGGAGAGATGTAGCCTTTGTCAAAGCGCATCCCTTCGGTGATTTCTAGTTCGGTGGTCATGGACTTCCCTTCTTCAAGGGAAATAACACCTTCTTTGCCCACCTTATCCATTGCTTGGGCAATCATCTGACCGACTTCATCGTCGTTACCAGCAGAGATGGCACCAACTTGTGCGATCGCCTTGGAGTCCTCTACTTGACGGGCATGCTTGGCAATCTCTCCCACCAAGAAGCTAATTGCTTTGTCAATACCGCGCTTGAGGGAAATGGCGTTAGCACCAGCAGCTACGTTGCGTAAACCTTCTTTGACCATGCTGTGGGCGAGCACGGTAGCGGTGGTGGTGCCATCACCAGCGGCATCGTTGGTTTTGGATGCAGCTTGCCTAATTAGAGCAACACCAGTATTTTCAACGTGGTCTTCTAACTCAATTTCTTTAGCAATGGTCACACCATCATTAACGATTTGAGGAGCACCGAATTTCTTTTCGAGAACCACATTGCGACCTTTAGGACCAAGGGTTACAGCCACAGCCTCGGCCAGGATATCCATACCCTTTTCTAGGGCACGACGAGCGTTTTCGTTGTAAATAATGCGCTTAGCCATATGTGTCGAAATTTAGCCAATAAAAGGTCTAGATGTTTGTCGGAAGATTATTAGGTTGAGCCTGGTAACTTAGCAATCCTTACCAGGTTAGGCAACAACTGCTAGGATGTCTTTTTCTGAGAGCAGTACGTACTCTTCGTTGCCCAGTTTGATGTCGGTACCGGCATATTTAGAATAAAGAACCTTATCACCCACTTTGACTTCTGGTTCTATATGAGAACCGTCTTCCTTACGCTTTCCAGGACCTACACCGACGATTTCGCCAATTTGAGGCTTCTCCTTAGCATTGTCTGGTAAGAGAATTCCACCAGCAGTTTTTTCTTCAGCCGCGCTTACCTTAAGAAAAACGCGATCGCCTAAGGGCTTAACCGTGGAAACACTCAGAGTTACAGCTGCCATACAATCTCTCCTATCTAAAATTTGTCTGGGCTGATTTAGCACTCTCAGCACCTGAGTGCTAATTTACTCAAATTCAGCGTCTGATGGCAACAAATTCTTGTGTACGGGTTTCCGAACTAGCTGTGTTGTTGATGCTTAAAACCCTTACTAGTGAAGAGTTTCCATTTATATCCGTCAACTTACTATCAATCTGATCAAAATCCTTAGTCAAAGAAGGCGCAAGAAGGGCTGCCAGCAACATCTTAAAAGATCATTAAGATCATCGATATAGTATAGAGATAAGATTCTTTTGCATCTAGGGGTGCAATATGGCAAGAAAATATTTGGCAGCAATGCGAGTCAACTACCGCACGCTTCCCTAACGGGTAAGCGTGGGCTTGAAGAAAGCCTGTTGACCAGACGGCTAGTTTCACTAGCAGACGTTAAGACTAAGCGTTTAAGTTCGTACCAAAGAATGCGTGCCA
>JBAUJE010000316.1:0-2704 GCA_049683475.1 Coleofasciculaceae cyanobacterium
AATAGTGAGGCTAGTCAAACAACCACTGTTACTTTCTTTAATGAAAAAGGAGTTGCTATTAAGGGAACAGACCCAGTAGCCTATTTTAAGGAAAATCAAGCAGTTCAGGGTAGCAGCGAGTTTACTCATCAGTGGGGTAACGCTACTTGGCAATTTGCTAGCGCCGAAAATCGAGATTTATTTGCCAGTGACCCAGAAAAATACGCGCCTCAGTATGCAGGTTTCTGTGCTTGGGCTGTCAGTCAAGGTTATACAGCACCAACTGAACCGGATGCTTGGAAGATTGTTGATGGCAAGCTTTACTTAAATGCCAATAAAAGCATTCAACGCAGATGGGAAAAAGATATCCCCGGCTTTATTGCTAAAGCCAACCAAAAATGGCCCTCGGTACTGAACAAATAAATAAGAATTGTAAAAATGTCAAGGGGTAAAAGGCAAGCTCAAAAATTCAGCCAGAGCAAAATCCTTACCTAGCAAACCTTTCGAGTGATATAGCAGTAAACCGACTGTCTCTCTACTTGGATAGAGAAAGGGGGATCAATGGATTCAATCTATTGGGTGATGTAAGATACATTACAACTCTTGTATCTTATTCATAGTTTACATCCTCAATTTCCGATGATGTCTGCACCGCTCCAAAAACTAATTCACTTTCTACAAGAGGAGCTAGCCATCCCAAACTCCTCTATTCGCTTAGCTCTGCGTCAGGGTGAACAAACGCCGAACCAATTGCCAATGGTTCTTTGGCAGTACGGACTAGTCACTTTGGAGCAGTTAGATTTAATTTTTGACTGGTTAGAAACTTTCTAAGGAGGATGGTCGTGTAGAGATATCAGTTTTTATCTCAAGTACAGTTACCAAAACTTTCTAGTTTGGTACTGGTAGATTTTGATGGAATTGTTACGGTAAAGGTTGTCCCTTTACCCCGCTCGGAGTTGAGTGTAACTTCGCCACAGTGAGAGTCTACCGATTTTTTGACAATTGCTAAACCTAAGCCAGTACCAGAAATATTACCTACATTTCCCCCTCGATGGAACATTTCAAATAGAGATTCCTGATCCTTTTCTGGAATGCCAATTCCTTGGTCTTGAACCTGGAAAATTACCTTTTGTTCCTGACAAGTAATTTTAAAGTTAACTGTGCTGCCCTGAGGGGAATACTTAATGGCGTTAGAAAGCAAATTACTCAAAATATGTCTGAGCAGCTTTTTATCCATCTCGGCTTGATGATATTCGCCTTGACTACTGAAAACAATATTATGCTGCTTGCCAATACCAAGTTGGAACTCTTCAACTAAACTATGACATAATTCCGCCACATCTAGCGGTGCAGGTTGACAAGATAACTTTCCTGCTTCGGCTTTACCAATGATCAACACTTCATCTAAAAGCTGAGTTAAATGCTGAACGTTGGAGATAATCCTCTGAAAATAGACAGTTCGTTTCTCTTTATTCCAACGATCAGAGTAACTTTCCAGTAATTCTGCCGCAGCCATAATAGTAGTTAATGGCGTGCGGAACTCATGGGAAGTGGTATTGACAAAGCTAGATTTAAGCTGGTTAAGTTCTTGTTCTTTAGCTAAAGCCTTAAGCAGTTCGACTTCTGCTTGCTGGCGCTGGGCAATTTCTGCTTGTAATTGCTCATTTAGCCGTGCTTGTTCAGCAACACTAGCTTGTTCTTGGCGCAAAGCAGCCAGAATTCGGTCAGCCATTTGATTAAAGGTTACAGCCAGTTGTCCTGTCTCATCGGCAGAAAATACTTCGGCGCGTACTGCCAAATTACCTGTAGCAAATTCCTGGGTAGTCCTTTGTAAATGCCTAATTGGCCGGCTAATTGCCCTTCCCAGTAAAATTGCTAGGAGCACATCTGCGGCTAAAGCCAAGAGGGAGACAAGTATTTGTAGTTGCAGGCTATCCTTGATTAATTGATTAAGGGTTTTTTCTGGTGTACCCCGCACAATAACTGCCACAGGAGTCTCGCCATAATTATCCAAGGCTCTAGCTGCGATCGTATAACTGATAACGTCAAGCTGCATCCGTTGGCTGACTGTTTTTTCTGATGCTACTGCCTCTTTCAGAATTGTCTGATTAGGTAAAAAGACTTTTTCGTGATGAGTATGTTCGTGGTATTGGTGTTGCCAATTATCTTGCTCATCGATGTGTTGATCCGAGACTGCTAAGGCAAATTCTCCATCTGGTTGAAGTAAATAGATAGCACTGTAACCGCCTCCCAAGGCAAGTATACTATCACTGACAATTGACAATTTGTTATTTACTATATCTCCTGCCACCAAAGCACCAATTATCTCTTGATTTTGTAGATTTCTGACGGGCGTTACTACATAACGAATTAAAGCGTACTCACTATTATCTTTGGTTTGTAAACGTCCAAGCTCTCTAGCTAATTCCTTGCTGCTCACCAGCTCACTACTTTTAATCTGACGACCCTTATTCAGTACCTCACTGACCAAATTGTCAGGATTAAAAACTTCCCCGCTACGCTCAGTATTAGCATTGGCAATAATCCGTAAATCTTGACCGACTAGGGTTGCATACTCAATTTTCCTTGCCTGTACTTCATTTTGGAGAATCTGTTGAACTTGCTTTTTAACTGATGGTTCTAAGGAATTTTGAGCAAGATAATCTTGGGCAGCAGCAATAATTAAAGCATTGTCAGATTGACCCCGAAAGCCAAATCCCATTTG
>JBAUJE010000317.1:0-2027 GCA_049683475.1 Coleofasciculaceae cyanobacterium
GGTAAATCTAATATTCTTGGGCAAGGTTGAATTAAACCCAACATACCTAGGCAAGGGCGAAGCATTCTTGTCTCAATTCCTTGGTGAATCTCATATATATGGGCAAGAATGCTTCGCCCTTACACGCCCCTACACGCCCCTACACGCCCCTACATCAATGGTATAAATACATATGAATATATACATACACCAACAGCTACAAATGATTGATATTTCCTTATCTTTCATCTAACTTTTTCTGGGCAAATTCCCGCACCTGCTCATCTGGGTCATTTTTTGCCCTATCCTGCAAGAGGGGTAGAGTTTTGGGATGGTTGGGATATTGCTCAATGAGCATCTCAAGTGCGGTTTTTCGAGGGTTGATTTCCAAGTCTTTCTTTCGTTCAAAAGGATCATTGAGGGCAACATGGTGCAATAATTCAAATAGCCAAGGCTCATCTTTCCAACCACGGGCTAATTCTTGCACCGCCGCCCATCGCACTGACCCATGCTGATCAGAAAGGTAATGTATCAGGTTCATCTCTCCAGCCACGGGCTATTTCTCGCACTGCTGTAGTTCGCACCCACCCATCCTCATCAGAATGGACTTTTTGTCTGAGCCAAGGTAAGGTATCGGGGTCATCATGCCAAGTGGTTGCGATCGCAGCTACAGCTTTAGTGTGAATTTCGATAATTTGGGAATACTCATTGCTATTTTCGGCCTCCCTAGCTGCTTTAATATCGCCAAACTCTACTAAACTTTTCAAATAGTTCAAAAGTTTTTCAACATTCTGCCTAATCTCGTGCCGATTTCTCACCTCATTCAGACACTCAGCCGCCAAAAATACGTTGACAAATTTTTCCTCTTCCCCCAACTGAGACATTAAATACTCAATAACTTCCCCAGCAAACTTCGTCTCAATCATCCCGGAAATCAGCCGCAATACCTCATGCCAAGATTCATCTTGCCAGTGCTTGCCAAAAACTTCTTTTTTCAGTTCTTCTAAGGTCAAACCTCCCTCAAGTCCTCGCTTGCCAAACCTTTCTACAAACTCAGAAGCACAGAAATATTCCAAAAATGTCCGATGCACAAACCCATAGGTATCTCCACCGAGAAAACACAAGATAAAATTGCGACTTCGTAACTGTTCAATCAGTAACCGGGCAACTGTTCTGGCTGGACTAACTTCTATACTTTTTAAATAACCAGTGAGAATCTGTTCTAAATCTTCCACTTGAATCAGATTAGCCGCCAATCCCTTATCTGCGGCTTGCATGTGATAGGCAATCTGACGCAGTATTGCCTGTTTATCTCGATAGTCAATGGTAACTGCATCTATTCTGGGGTCTTTTAGTAATTTCCGTTCCACATCCCATTGATGCAGCAGTACTTTAGAAGCTTGGTTGTAGAGTTCTGGTCTATCTCTGGGCAATTCTTGGTTACGGTTGAGAACTGCCATCATGGTTAAGAGTAAAGGATTTCCTGCTAATTCCTTAATTGCTTTTGAAGTATCAATTGCCTTTTGCAGTCGTTCTTGCTTTCTCTGTTTATCTTCCTCGTCGGTAAAAGTTAACTGATGCCAACGCTGGATAAAGTCTTTAATTTGTTCTGCTTCTAAATCTTGCAAGAGAAAATGACGAAATTGGGCATCACTTAAGCGTCGCGCCTTGTAACCAATCACACGAGAAGTGATAATTACCCGCACTTGGGGATACTCATTAGTGAAACGATGAATATCTGTAATTACTTCTTCCCGTTGTACTGGGTCAAATACCTCATCTAAACCATCAAATAGCACTACAACCTTGCCAGCTTTGAGCCGTTCCTGGAGTTTGTGCTGGTTGAGACGGCAGATAACATTACCGTTGTGGAAGAATTCGAGGAAATTTTTGCATTTTCGGGAGTTGCGATCGCGGTTATAACTCCGTAATTCTATTAATAAAGGAATCGGTAACTCAATTACATTATCCAGGGGTGATCTTGCCCAATTCAAAGCCAGATATTGCAGCAACATCGACTTGCCAGAACCCGGATCACCGAGAATTAC
>JBAUJE010000318.1:0-9297 GCA_049683475.1 Coleofasciculaceae cyanobacterium
CTCGCATTATTGGAGATGTAACTCGACTGCGCCAAATTCTCGTCAACTTGGTTAGTAATGGCATCAAATTTACTCAAGCTGGTGAAGTTTTAGTGACAGTAAGGGTTAAGCAAATAGAAAAGCCAGAGCAAGAACATGCACAGAAAAAAAACAGCAGTAACTTAGAGACTGACTCATTCCCCGTTGCTTCACCTATTGCTGCTCAAAGCTGGTACGAAATTAGCTTTGCCGTTAAAGATACTGGAATTGGTATTCCTCGTGACCGCATAGACCGTTTATTTCGGTCTTTTACTCAAGTTGATTCTTCTACTACCCGTAAGCATGGAGGCACAGGTTTAGGTTTAGCAATTAGTAAGCGCCTCTGTGAAATGATGGGTGGCAAAATGTGGGTTGAGTCTGAAGTTAATCAAGGTTCTACCTTTCATTTCACTATAATTGCCCAGTCACTTCCTGACCCCTTACCCCCAAAAAGAAAGGTCATAAACTCTACCTTGCAAGGAAAGAGGTTGCTGATTGTCGATGACAATGCCACTGTTTGCTCACTTTTGAGTCAGCAAGCCCAAGCATGGGGAATAGTCCCTTGTGCCGCTTCCTCCGGTTATGAAGCAATTAACCTACTTCACCAGGAAGAACCTTTTGATCTTGCCCTGATAGACCTCGATATGCCTCTGATGGATGGTTTCGCTTTGGCAGGGGCAATTCGTCAACTACCAAAAGTTAGTCAACTTCCCCTGGTGATGTTAACTAATATGGGGCAAATAGAAATCGAGTGGGAAGCTGCTAGTTTGCAAGTTGCAGCTTTCCTCCATAAACCAATTAAACAATCCCAGCTTTATGATGTTCTGATACAAATTCTTGGGAGCAAATCATCGACAGCAGAGAGTTCTTTTTGTCCTCGCAACTTGCCTCGCCCAATTGCCCAACCGAAAATTGATCGAGACATGGCTACACGGCTACCACTGCGTATCTTAGTAGCAGAGGATAATGTGGTTAACCAGCAACTGGCCTTACGACTCTTGCAACGGATGGGGTATCGCGCCGATGTAGCAGGTAATGGTTTAGAAGTAATTGAAGCGTTGCATCGTCAAACCTACGATGTGGTACTGATGGATGTGCAAATGCCGGAAATGGATGGTTTAGAAGCAACCCGTCGTATCTGTGAGTTATGGACTGATGAAACTAATGGTTGTCCTCGGCGTCCCCGCATTATTGCCATGACGGCTCATGCTATGCAAGGCGATCGCGAGGAATGTTTAAATGCGGGAATGGATGACTATGTAAGTAAACCAATTCGTATCCAAGAGTTAGTCGATTCTCTGAGCAAATGTAGACCTTGTTGTCGCAAGCCAAATGAAGATTGTCCTTCTCTGATGTCATCTGATGAGGTGATTGACTCTAAAGTCTTACAAGAATTGCGTAAGGCAATGGGAGAGATGGCTTCAGAAGGTTTAGTAAATTTGATTAAGATTTATCTCGAAGATGCTCCTGCTCTGATCAAACAAATGAGTGAAGCTTTTGAGCAGCAAGAGCTAAAGGGAATGCAAAGGGCTGCCCATACCTTAAAATCTAGTAGTGCAGCCTTGGGGGCAATGAACCTATCTCGATTGTGCCAGGAACTTGAAACTTTGGCTAAATCTCAAACTAAAATAGGAGCTTCAGAAATCATTTTACAGATTAAGATCGAGTATGAAAGAGTTAAGATAGCAATGCTGCTAGAAGCTCAGCCTGCAGGTAGTGAGGAGAAGGTGTCAGGAGAAATTCTTATCTAAATTACTCAATTGAGGATTAGGGTTAGCAAAAATAATCTTCCCAGTATTTACCTGGCTCCGGCAAGAAAGCCCTCGCTTAGCCTGCGGCAACGCTGCGCGAACAGCGATGGGAGTGTCAAAAAGAGAAAGCTTATAATTTGGTATGAAACGCTTTTCTTTATTTCCGCTTTTAGCTACCGTTGGTGTAGTACTTATCTCCAACTCAGAGAGTTTAGCTACTGTCTTAAAGGCATCTAGTCGTCTTGCTGGTTTTTCTAGTGATAGTAGTCACTATATCTATTTGGAAAGTTACCGCAATCCAATTACTACTGTTCCTACTGCCAAAATGCAAATCATCAAGGTTGCGAACAATTCCTGTGTGAGTAATGGTTGCTTGGCAACTGACTATAACACCTCAGCCTCAGATTTAACGAATAAAGAGGCAGAAGATGATTTACTGACGAGAACTGTACGCATCAGGCAAAGATTAGGTCTTAATCAACTAAAATTAGGACTAAAGTTACCAGTTATTAATCGTTCAGTGGAAGCAGATGGCACTGAGATAGTTCAAGTACTTGTTAGTACAGAAAAAGAACCCTTGGAAATTCGTCTAGAGCAAGATTACATTCCTTCAATTTTATCAGGAGGAACTTCTAATGTAGATCGAGCTTCCCTGCGTTTAATTACTAACTACGATTATCGCAAACTAACAGTTGGCAACCTAAAAGATTACCGCGAGACGGTGAGAAAGTATTCTATCCGGGAAGTTCGCTTGTCTCCTGATCGCCAAAATATAGTTGTGCTACTAGATATGTATAAAGCAACTTATAATGCTTCCTGGCAGACAACTTTAGTACAGAGTTTTCCTATTAATGATTAGTCGTTGCTAAAGATCAACTTGGGAGTTATCCTGAGATTTTAACTTAGCGAAGTGGCTGAACGAGTTCTGATTATATTAATGGTGATTTTACCCCCGAAATCAGGGATGGGAGCAGCAGGTTTACTCAAATTAACCTGGACTTGTTGAATTTTATTATCTAGCTCAAGGATAGAATCAGCAATCGCAGTTGTTAGTTTTTCTACTAAGGCAAATTTTGAAGTTTGTACTAGTTGCTTAACTTTGGCAATAGCACTGCGGTAGTCAAGAGTATCGGTAATTTCGTCACTTTTCCCTGCTGTTACTAAGTCTAGCCAGATAGTTAAGTCAACTTCAAACCATTGTCCTAAGACTTGTTCTTCGGGCAGATAACCTGTGTAACCGTAGCAGCGAATGTTTTTTAATTCAATGCAATCCATGATGGGAAATAGAGCTATAGATTGAGTATAAGATAGAATGTATTGAGTAAATACATTCTACTTAAGGTAAGCTCTAACTCACTGATGTTGTCGTTGAGATGGCTGTGTTCGTATTAGTAGCTTTAACACGCTGCTTCTGTTTATACTCAGCAATTTTTTGCTGAACTTGATTATAGATGGGAGCATCTTCAGGAATTTGCTCAAGATATTTTAAGGCTGCGGCAAAGTCAGAGGCAATCGCTTGGTTATAAGCCATCTGTAAGAGATGATTCGCTTTAATGCGCTGCTTTTGTTGATATTCAGCCATTTTTGACTGAACATCGGCATAGGCTGGCGTATCTTTAGGAATTTGTTTGAGGTACACTAACGCCTCTGTAAAATCTTTCTTCATTGCCGCTTGGCGAGATTTATATAATAAATAGTCAGCTCTTATCTTTCTTTTTTCAGTGTATTCCTCAATCTTAGCCTGAATTTGCTCGTAGGCTTTTGTTCCCTTGGGAATCTTTTGAAAAGTTTTTAAGGCACCTGAAAAGTCTTGAGCCGCAGCTTGATTTTGTGCCTGAGCTAATAACTCTTGAAACTTGCCCTCAAGGTTAATCTGAGCTTGGTTAACCATGAGTGAAATTTTCCGTCGCCAGAATATAGTATTTGGTAATTGATTAGCTTGTTCAATTACCTCTAGCCACTCATTTTGAGCAAAGGCAGCTTCTACTTTTTTAAACTGAGTTTCAGCTTTTTCCCTCTCTTCTTGCCATTGGGCGATCGCAGCTTGAGCATCCTGATAATTTTTACTCTCAGGAGAAATAGACTGGGCAAGTTTGATTGCTTCCTCGAAATTACCTTGTTGATAATTTTGATTTGCTTCTGCCAAGATATTTTGTCCTGGGTTGGCAGAACTTGAAGAAAGCAATAAGTAGCCGCCTACTCCCACAGCCAAAGCAAGAGACGTAGCTGCTCCTGCCATTTGTAGACTAAGCAAGGGATTTTTATCTTTAAGAGGAGCAGGAGTAGAAGTTGAAGGAGTCTCACTCTCTAAGGCTTCTACCCCTTTTTGCTCAGGTACTTCTACTTCAGAGTTAGTGTCACCAGTTTCGGGAGTATCGGAGATTTCTGTTGGCACAGATAACAGAGAGGCTGTAGCTACTAGGGGAAAAGCTGACTCTAGAAGCTGAGCAGGATTATTTAAATCATCAAGTGCTGCTAATACTTCATCTGCCGATTGGTAGCGATTTCGGAAGTGGTAGCCTACCATGTTGTTGATAATGCTAGCTAAGCGATAGCTGACGGTAGCTAGGTGTCGCCACAACACTTCTCCTGTGGTTGCGTCTTCTTCTAATTCCATCGGATGAACTCCCGTTAAAGCCTGAATACAGATCATGCCTAGGGAATAAATGTCACTGCAAGGAAGAGGTTCACCACAGACTTGCTCCATTGCCATGTAGCCGAGTGTACCTAAGACAACTGTCGTACCAATGTAGCCTTGAACAGCTGCAATTTGGGTTTGAACCTGCTTGACTGGACTTATATAAGTCAAAAAGAATCTATCATCTTCTCTGCCTTGGATGATGTACTCTGGCTGAAGATTGCCATAGATAATGCCTTGGTCATGGACAAAAGAGAGAATGCCAAGGACTTCCTGCATTAAGTGAATTACTTCTTCTTCACTCCAGCGTTCACCAGTGGCTAACTCTTCACTCAGGAATTTTCCAGGAACTAAATCTTGTATTAAATAAAAAGTCTGATCAATTTCTAAGTAATCTACCAACTGGCAAAACTGAGGATGATGACCTAGGGTTTCAATGATTTCGGCTTCGCGCTTGAAGAGATTTCTGACCGCTTGCAGGGAATCCGGTGTATTATCGGTCAGTCGAAGTTCTTTGACAAGACAGCGAGGGTTATCTAGTCGGTGGGTGTCAGTAGCAAGATAAGTCTTATTTGCTCCTACGTTATTGAGGAATTGAACCACTTGGTAACGTCCGTGTGGTCCAAACTGTTTTGGTTCTTTTTCCGTACTTGAGGCTAACTTAGACATAGGAAATTCCCAACCCTTGGTCTTGGTGAGATTCTTGGTTAGAGCCAGACTATAGTCAGGTTGGGGTAATTGCGCCCATCATTTTTAGTGATGCCATCCCTTTGGAATTAGGCATAACCTCTAGTAGTGTTGACCCTGGCTATGATCCTGGCAATGCGTTCTTGACTCACCTTCTCTCTAAGTTTTTCAACCATAAGCAGCTCAATCCGGAATATTTTTTAGCAAGAAAAAACCGGTAGTTAAATTGTTAAGGGAAAATTGAGGCTATAGGCTAGATTCTGGTGTTTAGGAACTTGTGGATAAATAAAATCCCACTCAATTTAGAGGATAGTTGCAAGAAATGACCCTTGTTAATGGCTAAGCAGGCTGCTAGATTCCGACAAGGTGGGTTTAATTAAAGTCAACAGCAGGCCGTGAATCGTCAACCGCCCCAGAATTCATCATAGTGCCTACAACTACAGTTATCGCTGTTTGAGTAGATGGGGAATCTCCGTTCGTAGCCTACGGCAACGCTGCGCGAATACGTCGGCGAGGATGTCAAAAAAGGCCAATAACCCTTTCCTCGACAAAAGTTTCTCCTCAACTATGAGCTACCTCAGAGACAGGACTGAAACTTGATGTCAGAGTAAGAGTATCGAGTTTGGATATAACTCTTGACAGCTACTCTTAATTTTGCAACCGCACTTGGTTATCAAGTCTTAGCCGAAGCCATCCTAACTATGCAATTGGATGCAGTAAAAGCCAAGATATTATCAGCAAGTCTTACAAATGCGTCGTAATTTTCAACAACATCAAGATTATCTTGTCTACATCTTTTTTTTGGCAAAAGTTATGTAGAGACGTAGCGTGTTAAACCTCTCATTGGTCATTAATCATGTGATTCAATAAATAGGAGTTCGTGAACTCATGAATACTACATTTGCATCATCTAACAATTCTTTTACTGCTACTTTGCCGGATCTAATCGAATATCCCACAAGTGGAATTATCAGTAAAGTTTTACTAAAGGATAACAACAGTCAATACAGCTTGTTTTGTTTGGCAGCGGGTACGGAAATTGACGAACATACTTCCACTCGTAACGCCGTTATAACCGTAGTTGAAGGAAGAGGAAACATTAATTTAGAAGGAAAAGGTATTGCTTTAGCACCAGGAGTATTTGTATTTATGCCAGCAAATACACCCCATGCAGTGCAAGCGCAAGAAAATCTGGCATTTGTTTTGGCTCTTTCCGAACATTTCTCGTCAAAGAAGGGAATTAGTCAAGAAACTATCGATATCGTCAAATCTACTGCCCCCATCCTCAAACAACACGGTAAAAAAATTACTACTCGGATGTACGAGATTATGTTTCACAAATATCCAGAAGTGAAAGCACAGTTCGATATGTCCGCACAAGCTAATGGTACTCAACCAGCTAAACTTGCTACTGCAGTTTATAGTTATGCCACTCATATTGACGATCTAGAAGCATTAAAAGCAATGGTAGATAAGATCGCTCATCGTCACGTACAAACCCACGTTTTACCAGAACAATATCCCCTAGTAGGAGAGTGTTTATTGCAAGCAATTAAAGACGTGTTGGGAGAGGCTGCAACGGAAGAATTCATGGCAGCTTGGGCTGAAGCCTATCAAGCATTAGCTGAGGTTTTTATCAATCGAGAACAACAAATCTATCAAACTGCTTTGGGTAGTTAATAACCACATTCTGCACCATCAACTGTCACAGGGGTTCAATCAGTAGCTAGAAGCTCAAATAATCATGGTTCACACAAACGCAGATTAAACGGGCTTATTCTAGACATCATAGTCACCTTGGGCGTTCACATAGTGTGCCCGTTGGCAATTGCATCTAGCTTTGCCCAATCTAACACCAGAATTTTGCCACCCCGATGGTAATTGATGATAGCCTGATTCTGTTTGAACAGCCGTACACATTCTTCATAGGTAATCCCGATACTGCGAGCAATCTGGTAGTAAGGCAGAGGCGATCGCAAGCATAGTCCTTGTTCTGTAACGTCCGTTCCCTCAGCGATAGCAGCCCTCTGAATGAATTGCGCTAACCGCACAATCGCCCTTTCTGAAGCCAATCCATGCACGACTTGATGAAGATGCTGGAGGCGATCATTGAGTATTGCAATGATCTGCAAGGCAAATTCTGGCGTTTTCTGAATCATCTCCATTAAGGCAGTACGTTCAATGGTGAGAATCTGACAGTCCTGTTCGGCCACTACGGTTGCAGGGGCTAAAGCATTGTCAAATAGTGCAGGCGCAGCAAAGAGTTCTCCGGCGGGTAACGTCCGTAAAATCGTTTCTTTACCTGTCGAAGCAGTTTTCTTGATCTCAATTCTACCACTGAGAACAGCAAAAAGCTGAGCAGGCAAGCGATCGCCCTCATGCAAAATAATTTCTCCGCGCGAATATTGCTTAGCCACAGCATAAGCTTGCAACTGTGTAAGTTGATCTAGATCTAGCCCAGAAAGAAGTGAGATTTGCCGTAATTGTTCAATCGCGACTCGCATCATTGAACTGCCCTAATTAAGCAGGCTTGACCTCTCCTTCAATTTAGCTGTTTCTCTTCCAACTATGAGCTAGCTCAAAAAGTAATTACGCTGCGTATAGACTCACCTTTGTGCATCAAGTCAAAGGCATCATTAATTTTATCTAGGGGCATAACATGAGTAATCATGTCATCAATATTAATTTTGCCTTCCATATACCAATCAACAATTTTAGGAACATCTGTGCGTCCCCTTGCCCCACCGAAAGCCGACCCCTTCCAGACTCGCCCAGTTACCAGCTGAAAGGGTCTAGTGCTAATTTCTTGCCCAGCACCCGCTACACCAATAATTACACTGACACCCCAGCCCTTATGGCAACACTCTAGAGCCTGGCGCATTACGTTAACATTACCGATACACTCAAAACTGTAATCAGCACCCCCTTTGGTTAAATCAATTAAGTAGGGTACTAGAGAACCATCAATTTTTTGGGGATTAACAAAATCGGTCATGCCGAATTTTTCTGCTAGTTCCCTTTTGGCAGGATTAAGATCAACTCCGACAATTTGACCGGCCCCCACCATACGAGCCCCTTGGATGACATTAAGACCAACGCCTCCTAAGCCAAATACTACAACTCTTGCCCCAGGCTCAACTTTGGCAGTATTAACAACTGCACCAATGCCAGTAGTAACGCCGCAGCCGATGTAACAAACTTTCTCAAAGGGGGCATCTTCACGGATTTTGGCTAGAGCGATTTCTGGGAGCACCGTATAGTTAGCAAAAGTGGAGGTACCCATATAGTGGTAGAGCTTTTTGCCATCAAGGGAAAAGCGACTGCTACCATCGGGCATGACACCCTGTCCTTGGGTGGTGCGAATTGCCTGACAAAGATTAGTTTTACCACTCAAGCAGTATTCACACTGACGGCATTCAGGAGTATAGAGAGGAATGACGTGGTCGCCTGTTTTCAAGCTAGTCACACCCTCTCCTATCTCAACTACTACTCCTGCACCTTCATGTCCCAGAATTGCCGGAAACAAACCCTCTGGGTCTTTGCCAGAGAGAGTATAAGCATCGGTATGGCAAACTCCGGTTGCTTTGATCTCAACTAGTACTTCACCGGCTTTTGGTCCTTCTAGTTGAACTGTTGCTAGGGATAAGGGCTTGCCTGCCTCGAAAGCTACCGCTGCTCTGACATCCATTATGCTCTCCTCTCTGGTTGCGTGAGTTCATACTATTTTTGCAGAAATCAGAGTAGTTGAGCTATACCAGTGTCTGTGTTTGTTATTTCAAAAATTTCTCTTTTACTCTATATAAAGTAGATGCAACCCTAATGACGGAAATACCCTAAACTCTTAGAGGTAATTGCAACTTTATCTTAAAAGCTACTGTTATTCTTGATCAGAATTATAATCTTTCGCCCTAGCATTCCTAAAATTCTGACGAGCATATTCCCAATTAGATTGGTACTCTAAAACTTTATTTTGAGCTAGTTCATAATGCTGATGAGAAGCGGGTACAGCTTCCATCAATTTAGCTGCTTTAACCCACTTAGAAACCACAGTAAACCATTCCTTGGAACTCTTTGCTGTTTGAGTTAATTCTGCTGCTGCCATAGCTTCGTTAACCGCTTCTTGAAATGGTCTATCTATTGAAGTTTTGGTTAACGTCTTGGCATAAGCCACATTCCCCTGCGGCTTATCTTGAACACTTTCAA
>JBAUJE010000319.1:0-5214 GCA_049683475.1 Coleofasciculaceae cyanobacterium
TCGTTGCACTAAACCAGTTATACAAACAGCTTCAGCGAGAAGGTTTCAAAAGTGAATCGGAGTTGCTGGCGATCGGATTCCTATTTACTCAGTACGAAGATAACCCCGAGTTAATCGATCTTGCGGTTGCGATGGACTACTTATCTCGGCTAGAGGAGTCGGAAGTCGCGTAATAACGACAAAGAAACCGCGTGGTGCTGTCATACCACGCGGGAACGCTTGAATTTGATAGTTTCAATGGGATTGATTTAATTATGCCAAAAACAACCGATCCAGTAACTCAATTTATCGAAGGACAAGAAAAAGACGGATCTAAGTTCATCTCTGACTACGAGGTTTTGCCTTGGGAAAAAGACGCAGATCGAGAGATTGCCTGTCGTTGGGGTGTCGATTACATTGAACCAGTTGATAAACTGTTCTGGCGGGTAAAACTCCTGCAAGGATGGCAGAAAGTTTCGTCTAGCAGCTACTGGACGAAATTGCTAGACGATCGAGGACTGAAGCGAGCTTCGATTTTCTACAAAGCTGCGTTTTACGATCGAGAAGCCTTTTTGAGCGCACACGTTCGTTTCTCTCAAAGTCAAGACTATCGGCAAGATGATTTTATTCGGTTTGTTGTGACCGATATTGGACGCGACGTTGTGGTTTTTAAGGGAACACCTATCTACCATGCGGTTTCCTCTGATGGAATTTTAGGAGCGACCGATCTTCGTGATTTTTATAGCTTACCCGTACCCAGTGATGATAACGGAGGTAGTTTTTTTTCTGAGGTACTTCCTCTGTCTTCAAGCGATCGAATTCTGACTCTTAATGAATTCTACCAAGAGTTTCACGATCGGAATATCACTAATCACCAAACTATCAGAGCTGCTAAAGCTCTAGCACAAAAAAGTGTAAGTGCCTGGTTTGAGGCGGTAGAACTCCCGCAAAATACAGACCTTTGGTGGGGAGCGGATTACGATTTCCCGGCAGTCTAGTTGACTGCCGCAGGCCCGAGTTCTCGAGATTCAAAGAGATTATTATGACCAAACTCAACCCGATCGCTCGCCAAAAAGTTAATACGATCGCCTACCTGATTTGCCGAGGGCATGGCTACGAGGTCACGCCGGGTTACGACTTCTCCACATCTTCCCACCCTCGTTCTCAGCAATACTACCAAATTGCTCTAACGATTTGGGAAGCCGTTCTAAACAAAGAAATTTGACCGAAATTAATGGGTTTTAAGCCCTATCCTTTTAGGACGACTATGGCGACTTGATTCTCTTGTACCAGAATCAAGTCGCCATAGGGCATTGGGAGACTTTAAACGGACATCGAGGGACGGTAAGACTACGCAAGTAGCACGACCCGATGAAGTGCCAAGAATCGCCGCTCGTTTACGGCGGTGAGTATGTCACCCCAGCAAGAACAAGATAGCAGCATCATCCTCTTCAAACTCCGAACTAGAAATCAAACTTGAGTCGAGATTTGTTCTCGGGAAATCGTCGGTTAACTCGGAACTCGAAACGAGGTTGGACTCGAGCAAGTCTACGAGGTTCAGTTCGGCTATCGGGATAAAATTGGATTCGAGATCGACTTGCGGGTTTAGGTTGGAGGTGAAGATAGCGCTGGAGTCTAGGTCGGTTTGCGGTTCTAACTCGCTAATCGAGATGAGGTAAGAGTCCAATGCTGTCGCATCAAAAGTATCCAGTTCGGAAGAAGAGATAAGGCTCGACTCCAGAATTATCGCTTCAAAAACATCCAGTACAGAAGAAGGAATCAGGTTCGATTGAAGAATTTCCACTTCAGTAAGAGATGAAGTGGAAATAGTATTAGACTCTAGTAGTGGGAAGGAATAAAGCTCGGAAACAAGGATGAGATTAGATTCAAGTTCGAGGGGTTCGTTGCTGGCTCTTGGAGTTTCTAGTTCGCAAGTAAAAATACTATAGGAGTCGAGATCGATTTCCTGCAAGAATGGCGGCGTCAGTCCAGGGGTATCAAAGACGATCGGCGTCGAAGAAGTGGTGCTAGTGGCAAGAGGTTCGGAAAGAATTAGTGCTGTACTACCTGCCGGGGCATCGTCGGCGAGAAAATAGGTTTGTCCGGCACGTCCGGTAGTTCCTGTTGGAACTTCTCGAGAAACAACAGCGATCGCGCTGACAGAAATTGCCGTTGCCCCAGCGATTGCACTTGCCGTCACAGAAAAGACCTGCCCGTCGAGAACGATCGACTGCCCTGAAGATATTCCTGCCGACAGAGCAACGACGGAAATAGCGGAAGTATCGGGTGCGACGGGGGCGGTTGTCGTTACCGCGACGGTAGACCCGACAACGATCGGCGTACCAATAGACAGGTCGGTAGCTAGAGCACTAATATTAAGCGTCGTTGAGGCGACGATCGAAGGTGCGGCAAAAATAGTAGTGGGGATAGGGTCGCCAATTCTTCCTAAGTAGATCAGGTCAAACTCGGTTTTGGTTTCCTTTCCATCGAAAGCAAGGGTAAGCCCGTCAACAATATACTTGTACCGCTTGTAAGTTCGGGAAATAGGATCGAACTCGACAACTTCGACGGCTGGGGCGATCGGTAGATCGAACATCCAGTCTCTTAGATCCGTTGAAATTTTAGCACCCTTCGATCTCCCCCAAATTAATGCGGCGACAAGATTGCCGATTCGTTGGGCAGCAGATCCGAATGAGACGGGAAACCCCTTTGTGGAAACGATCTCTTCATCCAATAAAGGGGGAATGTTTTGATTTAAAGGGAGAATGCCTCGATCGTTGACGGTTGTCGTTATTGAACTAGTAGTAACATTGCCGCCTGGAGTAAGGAAGGGGATTGAAATCGATCGTTTGGATTGCTTGCCCAACTCGTAGCCAGAATAATCGCGCAACCGGAGTTCGCGATCGGTACTTTCTTCCGTAGCTTCGTTCTCGGCGGGGAACCGATCGGCGGCTGGGGGGTTAAGTTGTCCGGAATTACCAAATTCCCGCTCAATAGTTCCCGAACCCACCCGAGTTGCAGCATTTCGCACATCAAGAATTGAGAGTTTTCCCTGAAGGTATAGTTGGTACTGAGAATCAACCGCTTGGGAGTTAGACTCACCAAGAGCGCGGGTCTGAGTAGTCTCCTTTTCCCATTCGTCAGGAAACGATCGGCGCCACTCTTCGCGATCGACCCCTGCGAAAACAACGAGGCTTACATCGCTGCTGGTATAGTTAACAGAAAGCTTCCAGGCTCGGGGATAAAGCTTGCCCGCAAGTTTATAGTATCGAGTTTCTGTCCACGTATTAAGATTTTTTCTTTGAGACTGTTTCTCATTACTGCCTCCTACGATCGTAATCCCATCACCGCCTTGATCCAGGTATTTATGGGTTCTTAAGTGGCGCTCGACCAGAATGAGGTCTGAAGGATTAGAAAAGTACATAGCTTCGCCGCCGTTGCCATCTGGATAGTAAACGATCGTTCCTTCAATGCGATGCAATCCATACCATTCACCAAGAGCATCAGGGGAGCCACGCTGTTTCCAGATTTCTGTAAGCGATGAAATTAACCTTCCTTGCCCGCCATCCTTACAGGCATCATCGCCCCCCTTTTCATAGCGATGAGTCTCGACGATCTTTTCGGACTCTGAATATAGACCAACTTCTCCTGCACGAAACAAAGGAAGCGCTAGTCCTTTTGCTCGCTTAACAGTCGTCGTGCGAGTCCGAGTGCGACTGCCAGGATTGAGGACTTCGACTGTGGTCGTTTCTTCAAGGAGAACTGTTCTGTCTGCCGTACTATCGGTAACACCCGCCTCAGCGGCAGCTCCATAGCGTTTAGAAATAGTTGTCCGAGAGTTGGGTACTTTATCGAGCTTCTTCTGGGTTTGTTGAAATTGGATACGGTTGGGGGGTAATTCCCCTGAACCTTGAAGAGTGTATTCAATCGCGTTGGTATCAGTACGGATGACGGCAATCGTCCGGGTGGGATTAGATTCGATCTTACCGGAGAAGATGCAGCCGTCAGGGTCAGTCTTGAGGGCGTAACCTTCGCTGAAAGCAATTTGCCCTGCCAAGGAAATATAACTGGCGTTACCCTTCTCTGGTGGCGTTGTAAGGATGCCTGGAACAGAGGTGCGGACACACTTGCCGGGGACACTGGTAAGAGCTTCGTTAAGGAGTTTTTGGATAACGGTATTTTTACGAGTCGCAGTGCCGGGACAAACACCAGATTTGTCGTCAGGGGCAGTTCGATCGCTCAAATAGCCAAGGATACAGGTGAGGTCGAGTTTTAGCGTCCACGCGCCATCCCAAGCACCATCCTTTGTTAAATAGAGGGTTGCAAATTTCTCGAGTTCTCCGGAGGTATTTTGCATCCAGAGAGCGACCTTTTTTCCCCGCACGAATTTAGAGTTCTCTCGCGGGTCAAGATGCTCAGTGCCGTCGTACTGTAGGGTTAACGAGCCGGATTTAGTAACGACACCATCTTGCGTGACCTTATCTTCGGAAACGCCACCATCAATGACCATCGACGACATATCCGTTCCGTCGATTTCAATTTTATGGAGACGCGAGGCAATAAAAACTGTGGGCATTTAGGAAAGCCATATGTTTTGTCTATTGTGACACCCCCCTCGATTTTGGTGCTACACGTTACGAAATTAGTGATTTTTAGGTATTCGCACAACAATCTAAACTCCTTACGTAGAGGACGTTTACTAGATCAACATTAGTAATATTTTTTAGATAAAGCAAGATCGAGATCCGATCGATGAGTTGTTGTCTGTGCTGAGGTCGATCGTGGGATCTCAGTTATAGGATCTCAGTGTTCTACATTGGCAGAACCGGAATCTAACTAAACTTCATTGCATTCGTCTTTGTAGAAGATATCAACATCTAAAGATGTTGATCTAGTAAACACTCTCTACGTAAGGGTTTTAGGTTCTGGTACGATATTCGTATAAAGCGAGTTTTTGCTCTGTTTTGAGGGTGGCTTGAAGGCGATCGGAGAGAGAAGACTGTCCGAGTTTATCTGCAAATCTGGTAAAATGAGGAGATACCGACAAGGGACACGCCAATGTCCCCATTATCAGTCGGCAGTCATTCACCCCGTGGGAGGGGGCAAACAACATGGGTATTTTAAACGATCTGTTCGGCGGTGGGAAGATCCGCGCCGAACGGGCAACAGTCACTTTTGGGAATTCCGCATTTACGATCGATGGATACAAGCTACTCGACAATGGAGAGTTTCGGG
>JBAUJE010000320.1:0-3235 GCA_049683475.1 Coleofasciculaceae cyanobacterium
AGAGAATTTCTTGCTCAATTGCTTTTGAGTAAGAGGAATAGAAGCGAATTAAGTCAAAAGCAATATAACCATAGGCAGTCCAATCTTCTATTAGTAAAGATGATAGTAATTTTTCTGCCTGCTTTAAGGGGTCACTAATCGGCTCAACTCTAGATGTTTCTGGTGTTTGCAGAGAAATAGTATCTTTACTTACCGCTACTTTAGCAAACTCATTACCTGCCAGACGCACCTCATTTTTTCCTTCATACATTACGTATTTAGTAAAAATGCCAGCTTGCAGGAGATTTTGCAGGACAACAATAGGATTACTTTGAACACAAACAAATGTTTCCTGATACTTGGTAGTCTGCTTCAGGTTTGTTACCATCATTATTTGCTTCTCGATAATTTTTGATTAATTTTTGCTAGTAGCCATCAACTGGCTTTTATTTAAAGATTGACGGTGAATTTTTCCTGTGGGAGTACGAGGCAATTTCTCCACAAAGTTGACTATTTTCGGAGCCTTAAAATGAGGTAAATGCTGCTTAGCAAATCTGCAAATACTCTCTTTTAACTCAGGAGATGGTACTTGCTCAGGTTTAAGACTAATATAGGCAACTATCTGAGTTAACTGTTCCCCTTGTTCTGATGCTGGTACTACTGCCACTTCTAGCACCTGCGGGTGTTGATGTAGGATGTCCTCAATCTCTAAAGGTGATATCCACTGGCCATTGACTTTAAATAAGTCGTCTTTGCGTCCCATGAAGTGGAAGTAACCATCGGCATCACAGAGATACTTATCTCCTGTATGCATGGTATTACCGTACAGTGCCTTGCGCGTCTCAGCTAGGCGGTTCCAGTAGCCTAGCATCAGACTTTCTCCACATACTTCTAAGTTGCCAATCTCACCAGGTGGACAAGGAAAACCTTGCTCATCAACCACTTTAACTTCGTAACCAGCAACTGGATAACCGGAACTACCTGGTTTACACTCTTTTGGTCGGTTGGAGAGAAAAATATGCAAAAACTCAGTGGTGCCAATTCCTTCACAAATTGGCTGGTTATGTCTAGTTAACCATTTATGCCAGATACTTTTAGGCAATTGCTCAGCAGCAGATACCCAGAGACGTACAGAAGAGTTATCTAAAGGAGAAATTTCATCTACTGCTAGCATACTGCCATAAGCACTAGGTATACCAAAAAATACCGTTGGCCGATAGCGCTCGATATCACTAATAATATCAAAGGCATTACTTGCATGAGATAATACAGCAGCACCTCCAACAGCCATAGGCATATATAGGGTATTTCCTAAACCATAAGCAAATGCCATATTAGCCACTGAATAGGTAATGTCATCTTTGCCTAAATTCAGCGTTCCTTTACCATAGCTTTCTGCACAGATTACCATACTTTGATGCAGGTGAATTACACCTTTTGGTTTTCCCGTACTACCGGAAGTATAGAGCCAGAAAGCTGGTTCATCTCGTGAGGTTTTGGCCCAGGGTAACTGTTCATCGTGTTGATTAAGTAGAGATAAAAGTGGCTTTTCTCCATCTACTAACAAAACATTTTGTAAGTGGTTAGACTGAATAGGAGCTAGTTTTTTATGCCATTCCTGGTTGGTTACCAAGACCTTAGCACGGCAGTCTTGTAAAATATACTGAATTTCTTCAACGCTAGAAGCGGTATTAATCGGTACAGGTACAGCGCCTAGCCAAATTGCACCCCAAAAGTTAAAGACAAAATCTGGACTATCTGGCAGCAAAATGGCTATGCGGTTTTCTTGTTCTAGACCAAGATTAGATAGCAAGCTAGCCATACGCTTGACTAAGCTATTAACTTGGTCATAGGTATAAGTTTTTTCTTGATAGTAAAAAGCTATTCTCTCACCATATCCTCGCACCAAGTTATTTTCTAAGAAGTAATTTGCCACATTAAAGATACTGGGCAATTGTCTAGAAATACTTTCCATTTCCTTTTAATCTTGTGATTTATTGAGCAAGGACATGAACAAGTACGTGTTCATTCCAATGACACCAAGTAGCTAGCCATTCTTTAACACCACGTTGTTTTGCCCTAATACTTGCCTCACCATAGAGACGAATTGCCAATTTATGACCAGATTGTTCCCACTTAAACCCATCTAAAACTTGGTCAAGGTATACTTTGTCATTACAATTTTTCCCTATTTCTCTCAATTCGCAGTTTTCGGGAATTATTGCTTCAATTTCCTGCCAACCAATACCTACTAATCCAGTACCAAAAGCTTTACCTACAGCTTCTTTGCTAGCAAAGCAAACCGTATAAAAAAGATGAGGATGATTAGCTGTTTGAGCGCGATTTATTTCCTCAGCGGTGAACAAAAAAGTTAAAGCTTCGCGGTCATAACGCTCAACTAATTGAGTTATTCTCTCAATAGAAGTGATATCGATACCAAGTCCCTTAACCATTACTTACCCTCGCCTTCAGGAAACTTGCTGAGAACTGGTAGACAAAGAGGTTTTGACCATCTCGCAGACTTGAGCTAGGGTCCTATCCTGTTGAGTTTCAAGCTTGACGTTAACCCCCAACCTACGTTTAAGTCCAAGGGAAACTTCTACTATCTCGGTAGAGTCTAACTGCAAATCTTTATAAAGTAAAGTGTCCGGATCAAGCGACTCTGCTGGAATACCTAAATCAATGAGTATCCCCTTGAGAGCATCCATTGCTCTTAAAGTATCCATGAAGTAAAACACCTCTGAAATAAATTGGCCAAACTAGCTGATCTTTCAAAACCTCAATCCCTGAGGCTGTCTGGGATTTATGCTAGTGCCAGTCATTGTGAAATCTACCCCTGAAAATGCTCTAATAAGAAGAAGCTTAAAGAAAATTTAGTTTCCCCGGTTGCTTAAGACAGAAAGCTATTTGAGAGAGCTACCAAAGAAACAAACTGTGCTTGTCCGGTGTTGCCATTCAATTAGACTCTTTTAAGCTATCGAGAATCAATTTCAAGATGCTATAGCAATAGTACACTATTTTTGGCTATTGGCAATACCTCTCAATTGATTTTTACTAAAATTTAGGCGCATTGGGTAGACTAATGCTCGGTTGTTCGTCATTTAGTCACTGAGTTGAATAGCACTAAGTTAAGAGCAAACCCATGAGATAACTGGCTTTTGGGTGTGGGGTGTCGGGTGTGGGTAATTAAGAACATATTCAACTGTGGGGGGCAACTAAAATTCAATTGTCCGTCAACAAGCCTCGTTGGGCCGGG
>JBAUJE010000321.1:0-6821 GCA_049683475.1 Coleofasciculaceae cyanobacterium
GCTTACCTGTTGAGACGGGTTATGGGGTGTGGGGTGTGGGGTATAGAATTGCTGGGATATTTGTCCACGGTGCTTTTGATCTCAATATTGGTCTTTTCTTCCTCGTCAGTTAAAGTCCAGCAGTAATTTACCCTTGTTTACATGCTTCCACGAGTTTAAGTCAGTGGACTGCGTCTAATTTGGTAAGATTTTCTTACCGATGGTAATATTGAGTCTATACATATGAATTCAGAGGACGTGAAAGAGCAGCTGATAGAAGTACTCACAGAGATCCAGAGTGACAGTGGCTATAAAGAAACACAAATCTCAGGAACAACCTGTCCCATAACTGACCTGGAAGGGTTTGATAGTCTCCTTGGTGTTGAGGCAATTAATATGCTATCCGACAAGCTTGGTGTGGAAATTCCTAGCAGCCACATTCACAAAATATGTCTCTCGCAGGACGGCAAGCAGTGGCTCACCATTGACGAGTCTGTTGCTGTAGTCTGTGAGATTGTCAACGGAGGAGAGACTTAGATATGAGTCACACAGAAGAGAAGAGGTCAATTATTGCAGCCCGCTTGCGTGAAGCTCGTAAGATGGCGGGACTTTCCCAAGCTCAAGTGGCTAAGATGCTTGGTCTTCATCGCCCTTCAATTACGGAAGCAGAAGCTGGGAATAGAAAGGTTTCTGCTGATGAGATTACTAAGCTTGCCGAAATTTATGACGTAAGTGTGTCATGGTTGCTTGGGGAGGGTGCAGACAAGCTTAATATCCATGACGACAAGATTCAGCTTGCCGCTAGAGAACTCCAAAAGCTTAAGCCAGATGACCTTGATCGACTTTTAACAATACTTGCTTCGATGCGTAGAGGGGGAGAAGTACTTTGAGGAATCAAACTTTGAGAAATCAGAGACAGGCTTTGGCGCAACAAGCACAGCAGAAGGCAATTGATGTGCGAAGGAAAGTCGGTTTTGATAACAAAAGCCCACTCTGCATTTATAGCTTGTGCGACAAGCTCAATGTGAGGGTTAAATTTGTTGACATTAGTATGGAGGGTATGTATCTCCGAGAAGCAGATCCAGTAATTTTACTTTCGGCATTACGTCCTCTCCCCAGACGCATCTTTACCTGTGCTCATGAACTTGGTCATCATGTCTTTGAACACGGTTCGACTATCGATGAACTTATCGGAGAGGCGAAAAGCTCTAAGACTTTTCAACCAAAAGAGTTTCTAGCTGACTCATTTGCTGGATTTTTGCTCATGCCAGTTCTAGGAATGCGGAAAGCATTCGTTTTGCGAGGGTGGGATGCTGCTTCGGCAACGCCAGAGCAGATTTTTACAGTTGCTTGTAGTTTTGGTGTTGGCTACGAAACCTTAATTACTCACATGGCTTATGCTCTCAAAATGATTGTTTCCTCAAAGGCTAGTTTACTTCTCAAAACTAAGCCCAAACTTATCCGTGAGAAAGTACTTGGGTGTCCATCTGCGAACCCGCTGATTATCGCCGATGCACACTGGTCAATGCCAACGATTGATGCTGAAGTTGGAAGTCTCCTTTTGCTTCCAAGTGGTGCAGAAGCAGCAAATGATACTATCACTCTTGAAGAAAATCACCCGAAGGGATGCCTATTCAGGGCTAACCGTCCTGGCATTGTGCAAGCTTACTGCCGTGACACGGGATGGGCAGTCTTTGTTCGTGTCTCACGTTACCAGTTTATTGGCCTAAGTCAACATCGGCATTTTGAAGAGGTAGAAGATGAGTAACAGTTCACCTCTTCTTATCGATGAAGAAAATCTTTCCCATGCTTGGGCAAAAGCATTTTTGCACATTATTGATAATCCAGGTAAAAAGATTTCTCCCCTCGTGGTGAGCATTACAGGTTTCAATAATGGTATTGCAAACGAGGATCAAGAGATTCGACAGTCGCTTGACAAGTGTCTTGTTGATGCAGGCGATCAACAGATCCACACGGTTGCCAATACTATCTTCCCGGATTCCCTTTGGAGACGGTCTAAGTACCAGCGCCATGAATTGTTTGAACGGTATCTCAAGTTTCTTCCCAGAGCTAAAGCAATAAAACATTGTAAAAAGAAAAATAGCCGTGGTCTTTACTTTGAGAGACTTATTGCCTTTGGTTCTGGTCCAAACGATGGAAACCAACTTGATTTCATTATTTCTGAGTATCAGACAGCCAAGGAAAATCCAAAACGTAAAGGGGTTAGAACAAGTATGTTCCAGGCATCAATTTTCGATCCTGGCAGAGACCATGTTGATTTGGTTCAACTCCCCTTTCCCTGTCTGCAACACGTTAGTTTTGTTCCACAGGGAGAAACACTTACGCTGAACGCTTTTTATGCAACGCAGCAACTACTCAATAAAGGCTACGGTAATTACTTAGGGCTATGTAGACTGGGAAATTTTATGGCTCACGAAATGGGGCTAACATTTAGCCGTATGAATTGCTTTGTCGGCGTAGCCAAGCTAGAGAATATTGGCAATAAAACAATCGGCAAGACTTCAGATACTCTCACTCCAGTAATAGAAGCATGTCGAAAAGCACTACCTACGACAACAGACTAACCAGTAATGAATGAAATATCGGATGGCCACTAAACGTCCAACGTGAGGAAAATTGAAAAGCAATCGCAAAGACAAACCTATTGATGAACAACTAAGTCTTGACTTAGGAGACTACGGTAAGCCCAAAATCAATGACAGTATAGATACTGCTGCATACTCTCACCTTTTGCCTGCCAAGCCTACCGTCGTTTTTGATACCTACTGGCGATTTGCCGTAGAAAGGCAGAACATCTTTTTCAAAAAGTTGCTCGGAGAACCGATTCCTTGGACGAATGATCCTATTCTTTCTAAGTTTAAATTTACCAATGCCTACCGAGCATCAGATCGTACAAGCCAATACCTAATCCGTGAGGTTATTTACCAAGAAAATCTCCCTTCTACTCCAGAGGAAGTATTTTTTAGAATCATTCTGTTTAAGATTTTTAATAAGATCGAAACGTGGCAGCTTTTAGAAAATAGGCTTGGCAATATTATCTACGCAGAATATTCTTTTAAGCGCTATGACGAAATTCTTACCAAAGCGATAGAACAAGGTCAAAGTATCTATTCGGCAGCATACATTATGCCGTCAGGAGGAAAAGGACTTAGACATACAAGAAAGCACCACACTCATCTCAAGTTGATTGAGAAAATGATGGCTGATGAATTGCCCAAGAAGCTAGCAGATGCAGAAAATATGCACAGAGGATTTGACCTCTTGCGTGAATACCCTACTATTGGTGACTTTCTTGCCTACCAGTTCATAACAGATGTTAATTACAGTGAAATCACGAACTTCAGCGAAATGAGTTTCGTAGTTCCTGGCCCAGGGGCGCTTGATGGCATTCGCAAATGTTTTGCAGATCTGGGTGGTCTTAATGAGCCAGAAATCATCAAGTTCATGGCAGAAAACCAAGCATCTGAGTTTGAGCGGTTAGGTCTTAATTTTCAGTCTCTCTTTGGACGACCGTTGCAGTTAATCGACTGCCAAAATCTCTTTTGTGAAGTTGATAAGTATGCCCGAAGGGAACACTCAGAAATTGCCGGAATATCCGGTCGAACTCGTATAAAACAAAAGTATTCTGCTCGTAGAGAACCAATTGATTACTGGTATCCACCCAAGTGGGGAATTAATAAAGCTATTCAAGAATTGAGAAAGACCTTAACTACGAAATAGTTAAAGCCTGAATAAAATATCAAGGAGTCTCAATAATGGATTTTTGCGAGTACCAAGAGTTGGCACTAAAAACAGAGCAGACTACTGCTGTACCTGGTGCAGAAGTAATTGTATCTCTACTTGGTCTGGCGAGTGAAGCAGGTGAACTTCTTGGTGAGTACAAAAAGTATCTCCGTGACGGAGCTGCTCATAGACTCTTCCAAGAACGGGTTGCAGAAGAACTTGGTGATTTACTTTGGTATATTGCCAACGTGGCGAGAAAGTTTAATCTTGATTTGAACTTTATTGCGGAAAGAAATCTCGAAAAATGCCGTAATCTTTGGGGAGAAAAAGAGACAGCACCAACAGGTGTTAAAAATATGGGGAACTCATTTGACGGTGGCTTTCCCGAACATGAACGCTTACCTCGAAAGTTTGAGGTCGAAATCACTGAAGTATTCCAAGACAATTCCATAAAAATGAAGGCATTTGTCAAGGGAAAACAGATTGGAAATGACCTCACCGATAACTCCTATACCAACGATGGCTATCGCTTTCATGATGTTTTCCACTTAGCTTATGCTGGAGTTTTAGGTTGGTCACCAGTTACTCGTCAACTACTTGGTGGATGTAAACGCAAAAGTAATTTTAAAGTCGATGAAGTTGAAGATGGTGGTCGCGCTAAGGCAATTGAGGAAGGCATATCAGCACTTGTTTTCAGCTATGCCAGAAATCATGCTTTTTTGGAAGGGGTTTCTGCGATTGACTACCACTTGCTCAGAACTATCAAGGAGATGACCTCCCAGTTAGAAGTTGCCCAATGTTCGCTTCGTGATTGGGAGAAAGCAATCCTCATAAGCTATGAAGTATGGCGGCAGGTAGATAAAAATCGAGGAGGAATAGTCGTTGTTGACCTTGATGCATGTTCTATAACATATCAAGTCTCTTGCCGCTCTCCTTAGTCGCAGTCGTAACCTATACAGCACTACCTATTACCTTTGTTTCGCCGTTGCAATGATTTGTTGTGCTGCAAGAGATTTCTAACATAGCTATCAAGGTCATAGGGTTGTAACTCCGTTTGACCTCTAATATAAAGTGGATGCCGAGGCGAACCATCAAGATTTTGCACCCAAGTCATAAGCGGTTTTGGCCATACCTTTAGATGACGAGATGCCTCAACTAGGATGGGGATAAACCGGAGTAATTGACGGCGATTCGTTGGGGCACGTCCCCAAGCCACAGATATGCTATCTCGGTCTGGAATCAGCTCTTTGAGAACGTCATCCCAGGTTCGCCAATTGTCTACTCCTAAGGGGTTTTCATGCGACCAAATATCCGCAGGGTTAGTAGCACGAATACCTAGAAGATTTAAAACTAGCAGCCGACTAAATCCACCGTTTTCCGCAAGACGACATACACGCGAAATCGTTGGATCATCTTTTTCCTCATCTGCTGTGGACGGGTTTAGCATACAGACCAATAGGACGCGACTTGATGATGATTTAATATTTCGTGAGAGCAGATAGCGATATTTTGAAGTCATTTCATACTGTCAAATGGTTGGGTTGGTTACTTGCTTTAGCGGAGCTTTTCTTTAAACTCGGATGCTGATTGACTAATCGGATTTGGCTGAACTAATTCGGATCTGTTGTTATCTGAATCGAGCCATGAAGTTACAACTTTATCTGTTAGGGGCTTTACAATTGACAAGACGATTGCGATAACAATAGCCCAGATTATGGCTTGCTTGATAGAATAGCTTTCTAGTTTTTTCTCGATATCGTCCAGACGTTTTACGAGAGAAGGAAGAGACGACACTGCGTCTGGAGAATTCATTAGTTCTGTGTTGATTGAATCGTAACCCTTTTGACGGGGAAGCTCATCAACAGCATCTAAGTCTGCGAACCAGATGGAAAAAAGTCGTTGACCGCACTCCAAATGAAAGTTTAAAGGTCCTGCGTTGTACACCGCAAAAATCAAATGCCCTTTGTAACCTGGATCAACATGAAATCCAGAGACGTTGATTAATCCTTTTGCTTTGGTCTTAAACTTCATCGAGATTAGCGCAATTGCGTCGCTGGGAACAGAGACTTTCTCAAAAGTTAGCAGAAACGCGAATTGCCCTGGTGGAATAGCAACAGTGTCCCTTTCATTGAGAAAATTTTTTTTACGGTCTTTCTGCGGTGTATCTGGAAGAGCTGAAATATAAACTTCTTTACCTAAAGACAACTCATAGGATGCCGACTCAATTCGATCCTCATCAAATGGTTCGATTAAACTAGGAAGATGAGATCTCAAAGATTGCGATGACCAAAAACTCATCCTTTTCTCCGTAAAATATATTTGAGCAGAATGGTTGTTGTCGAGCTTGATACACGCTCCATAGCTTATCAAACATACAGTCGCGATCTTCCCGACGGAACAGCGCAAAGCGATTAGCTACGCTAGTGCCTTCGTGCGATCGCACTTACCCCGCCCTACCTGTAAAAGCTTAAGCCATGATTCAACCTGTACCAAAACTACTAACATTTGAAGAGTTTCTGGAATGGTATCCGGATGGACGAGGTCGTTACGAACTGCACGAGGGAGTAATTGTTGAGATGAATCCAACTGGGGATCACGAAGAGGAAATTGGTATTTCTGAAGATTAGATTGTTGATTACTTAGGGTTAGGCGGTAGACGGTTTATTGGTAATCCTAAGCAACCAACTTTTTCGATCTACCAACTAGTTGAGGGTGAGTACCAGGTTAGTCAGTTTGGGGGGGATGACCCCATTGAATCCCCAACCTTTCTAGAGTTAAACTGAACAACACAACAGTTCTTTAGCGCTGGGGAACAAACTGGACTATATATCTAAATCTAGAAAGGACTTACACACTCAGATAGAAAACGGCTATAATTCTTTTTTCCCTGTAGCCGAAGACAACCCTACGCGAACCTCATAAGCTAAAATGTTGATTTTTCGTTTCCCTGCGTAAGTCCTAATCGAGTAAAAATTGTTCTAGGGTGAGTAAATTGTTGAGCGTACAGCAACATCCAAGACTAGGTAAAGAAGCACTACAAGATTGCAATCTTGTCAACTTGACGAACCAACAAGTGCAACAATTCAAACAATCCCTTT
>JBAUJE010000322.1:0-1514 GCA_049683475.1 Coleofasciculaceae cyanobacterium
GTTGGGGGGTTGGGGGGCAGAAGTTCCCCCCAACAAACACTCAAAAAACTTTTCTCGTTTTTAAACAATTGGACTATTTTTTCTTCCAACTGAGTCAGAGTAACCTTAGTTTTGCGACCAACCCGAATAGTCTGATGCTGTTTATCCTTAATCGCCGGGAGTCGTGTTACCTTAAAATCACCATATTCTTCCAGTAACCGTGCGATCGCTTCTGCATCTTCTGAGGGTGCTTGCAAATCCCGCAACTGAGCATAAGCATAGGTATTAATTCCGACGACCAAAGCGTCTCGACTCATCGTAGTTAGTCCAACCAGCATAAATCCGAGAAGGGCGAAGCATTTGCAGATAAAAACTCTTATTTCACCTGTAAATCCAGATGCAAATGCTTCGCCCCTACCTATTTTCTACAAAATCTCTACCCGTTTTCCCGGAAAAACCCCTCAAGCTGCTGTGTTAAATATTAGTCGAAGGGCGTTAGCGTAGCGGTAGCGACGTAAGGAGCGTCAGCATTTGGATTGCACACCTTTGGTTTCACCAATAAACTATCCCTCAAATGCTTTGCCTGTTCCCTGTTCCCTGTTCCCTATTCCCTGTTCCCTATTCCCTGTTCCCTAATTCTCACCATGCCCCAACTAACACCAATCAAACTAGATGATGAGACAATTATCTACATCGAAGCTACAGAAGATGTAGTAGTTCCCCTCGCAACTTCCGAAGAACCCGCAGAGGAAGAGGAAGAAGAACTGATTGATAAAGGCATGACAAAGGGAATAACAACGGAAGCTTTACGCAAACAAACAATACAAAGTTTCCAAGCAATTCAAGGAACTATTCGAGCTTACACTATCTATAGTTTGAACGCCTTAAGAAAAGTTGCGGTTGCCAATGTAGATAAAGTTACTTTAGAGTTCGGCATTGAAATTGGTGGAGAAGCAGGAGTTCCTTACGTTACAAAAGGAACTGCTAAAAGTAACCTCAAAATTACAGTTGAGTGTTCATTCCCAGAAAATCAAGAAAATAAATCTTAAACTTATATCCAGTAGACCTCTATAGCCAAGGCGATCGCTTTAGTGTTTAGCTCTATAAAGATTCGACATTCACCGATTCAGGGAAAGATAATGGAAGCGATTGACTTCTAAAAATTCCTACCTGGCTAATATTTCTTAGTATCTATGCCTACCCATGACCCGGTTAAAGTTCCATTCGTCGATCTAACCCTACAGCATCAACCAATTCAAGCTGAAATTGAACAAGCAATTCAAGCTGTAATCAATAGAGGGGATTTCATTTTAGGTCAAGCCTTGGCTGATTTTGAAGCATCCTTTGCCGCTGCATCCGGTGTGGAGTACGGTATTGGTGTTGCTTCTGGCACTGATGCGATCGCCCATGGGCTACAAGCCTGTGGCATTGGTGCTGGTGACGAGGTGATTCTGCCCACTAATACTTTTGTGGCTACCTTAATTGGTGTTATTAATGCCGGTGCCACACCCGTTTTAGTCGATTGCGATCCACAA
>JBAUJE010000323.1:0-4651 GCA_049683475.1 Coleofasciculaceae cyanobacterium
GGAGTAGTGAGTAGGGAGTAGTGGGGGGAGGGGGAATTGGGAGGTAGGGTTGTTGAAGACACGGAGATGTAGAGATGCGGGGAGGTGGAGAATTTTTTTCTTTCCAAGTTGTTTTGGTGTCTGTTGACCAAGGTTTTAACCTTCTTTTTTTCTTGTAACTTAGCTGCTTGACTAGTGAGGCTTTTAGATTTTCTCGCCCCTTTAGAGGCTGAAAATCTATCTGGACAATGCATAATAAGTTGTTCATTGATTTCACCTTCTAATGTTAATTGCAAAGTAGTAAGGAGAAAAAAGTTAGAAGGTAGAAGTTAAACCCTGTTTATTTTGAAAGTTGAAGTTTCTTTAAGGAAAAAAAGTTTCTCAATCTAGATGCATTTCATGTACACCCCTAAACATAAAAAGCGCCATAAATAAAACCAAATCACCTCCCCACCCCACTCCCTACTCCCTACTCCCTACTCCCTCTTACCAATTGACGAGAAAATTCAGTCATTGCCACTAATTTGTTTGGATAACGTGCTAAACTTTGCTGACGAGCGGCTGACTCTTCAGGATTATTCGCCACAGCGGCTAGTAGTGGGTAGCCAGGATAATAACGACAATAGGTATAGATGCCGTTATCATCTAGTAACCACTGACTATAAATTCCCTCCTTTTTCGGAAAGAAACTTTCTGTGGCGTTACGACCAATAATGGAGTGGGGATATTTAAGAATCTCGACAAAACTATCAACGGCTGTAGGTTGAATACGACCAACTAGACGAGTGGTCATATTCTGGAAAATCTTGGCCGCACTAGGAGACTTAGCAATGGTGTTGGGGTCTTGAGCAGAAAGAATTACTCTGATTCCTGCTTTAGCTCCATTAGCACAGAGTCTACCTACTAACGCAGCAATAGTAGCATATTCAAAGAGGATAGGACTCTCATCGATGAAAAAGATGCTGGCTGGGGCAGCGAGGGAACGGCGTAGGGCGGCTGAATATACTGCTAAACTGAGAATGGCTGCATCTTCATCGTTGGAGAGATTGCGTAGAGCAAAGACCAACAGTTGAGCATCGTTGCAAAAGGTGGAAGGTTGGGAAATAGACTTTCCTACTCGACTCGATAACCAGAAACGCAGTCGCAGTTTTACCTGTTCTAATGCCCCGATAATATCACCAGAAAGGGAGTCTAGACGTAGGCGTTCCACTGAGCAGAAATCTACGAAATCAGCTAAGGTGGGCATAGCTGACCATTCTAAAGAGCCTAACCCTTTTCTATTAGCCTGGGCATAGCGATCGCGAATTTGCTCATCCGAGAAGAAGGCATCTAGTGCTAGAGTAAGAATTGCCCGTACTGTATCAGCTAAAGTACGCTCAGAGCTACTATAGCTAGCACCAATGACCATTGCCATCAAAGCTTCTAGCAGGAAATCCTTGTAATCAGAAAAGCGTTCAGCTTGCAACTTTGGCTCAAGTCCTCTTAAATTAGGCAGTTCAAATAAGTTACTAGCCTCTTTACCAATATCAAAGTAAGCTCCCCGTTTTCCCAGAAAGTGGGTGTAATCACTAAAAGTACTGCTACCATCTGGTTTAGGATAATCCATTGCCGAGATAGGCATGTCATGAGCTAAGGCTTGGGTTAGAATACCTGCGGCTATTACTGACTTACCGCTTCTGGTAGTGCCAAATAATGCCAGGTTCTTGTGTTTTTTGTACAAATCTAGGAAGATGGGAGTTCCCCCTTCTTCAGCAATTAGTTCAAAGCCAGTCTTATCACCAGAACGGGGAATCACCAAAGGCATCAGTCCTGGTGCTTCTCCACTCAAATATATTTGTCTGCGGTTAAAGGGGACTGCTAATAGCCTCTCCCAAATTATCGGAAAGGTTTGCAACCAGATTTTCCAAGGATACTCAGTTTCCCGTATTACCCAAGCCGGACGCAGAAACAGGGATTGCAAGTAACGACTTGCAACATCAAGCTTTTCCCGAGTAGAACGATACACCAAAAAGACAACACTGGTGTAGAGAGGGACTGCACCCTCGTATAATTCCTCTTGAGCAGCAACTGTTTTTTTAATGTTGAGTTCTGATTTAACATCGATGGAATTTCTCTCTGCTGCTAACTGTGCTGAAACGTTAGCCTGTTTGGTCAGACTTTGCATACGGGACTTAACTAAATTCTGGTTAGCCTTAGTCAGCTGACAGAAAATCTCCGTATCCCACACCCGTTCTCGGGCCATGACTTGCCAGAGGTAGCGCAGTTGAGATTGTTTATTTTCCCAACCTCCAGGTTTCTCAACAAAAGTGAGGGCCGCGATATAGTTACCCTTAACATTAACCCAACGACGGTCGGCCACGGGAACGGAATCTTCTGATTCCATGAGGAGAGAGACGGGGTGTATTTCTGAGTAGACTTCTTCCCGTAAGCCGTTTTCATCTAGAACTACTAACTGGGGGACTTGGCGAGGTGGTGTCTTATTAAAACGACTCCACAACTGCGACCAGATTTCCTCCTCACTCAAAGGTCGAATAAAGAGTCCCATCTTATTGGAGAGTAACTGTTCCCAGAGTTGATAGCCGTCGGTGAAGGCTGAGTAGAGTAGAGTTTCTAGACGGTGGTATTGCAACTGCTGGAATTCACCTGTAAATTGTTTCCAACTACGCTCTAAAACTGCCAGTAGCTTTTCAATCTGGTCTGCTGTTCCTTCCTTACCTGAATCAACGGTATAAGTGCAATAAAGTCTGAGAAACTTGGGTTTACGAATTCCTTGTTTAGTTAGTTCTTGTATTCGTGCTTTCTCTCCCATGATTAGGTAGCGTATTTCATTGGAGGAATTAGCACGAAGTAATTGACTCAACTCTTCTTGGCGTTGTTTATCGTTGGTAAATGAGCCTAGATGAATAGTTAGGGACTCTTTTTCTGGTAAATCTTTCAATCCCGCCTCTAAAGCATCAAAAACTGGCTCAACTTGTTCAGGACGCAGAGTTGAATGAATACCCAGACATTCAAAACCAAATTGCACCATATAGCTGTTTTCTCCTTTCCTGAGAATACAGCCTCCTACTTGCTTTCCGTAGAGGTTGACTCGCAAGAAACTTGACAAATTAAAGGCATCTTCAAAGGGGGTGTAGGTGACTTTCTTTTCACCGTTATCTACTCGTTTCTTTCCTATCTTTTTTGGGGGAGTCGGGAGTCGGGAGTCGGGAGTCGGGTGGGGAAATGGAGGAATACGTAGGTGGGGCATTTGTTTACGTGGTAATTTGGAGAGGTTTTTTATAGCGTTTCTCGCACTTGTGAGGTGCAAAGCTTTGGAAAATAGGGAGTCGGGAGTCGGGAGTCGGGAGTCGGGTGGGAAAATTAAATGTACCTCACTGAAATGAGAATCGCGATATGTCTATCTTTTTTGGGGAGTTGGGAGTGGGGAGATGGGAAAATGGGTGAGTAGAGTTAGGTTGAGTGATAGTGACAGATTCTGAAATTCGTTCTTATCGGGATTTACGAGTTTGGCAGAAAGGTATGGATATAGCGGAGGCTTGTTATCGAATGACTAAGAAGTTTCCGAGGGAAGAAATGTATGGTATGGTTTCTCAGATTCGTCGTTCAGCTACTTCAATTTCTGCTAACATCGCGGAAGGCTACGGAAGAGAATATCGTGCTGAGTACATCCAATTTTTAAGAATAGCTCAAGGTTCCCTCAAGGAATTGGAAACTCATCTTTTACTAGCAGCTAGAGTTGAACTTACAACAAACCAAGCAGTAGAACCCCTTCTAAATCAGTGTGAATCTCTGGGAAGAATGATACGTTCCCTCATCCGTTCCCTCCAAAACAAAGCCTAAAAAATTCCTACTCATCGACCCTTTACCCCCTCTTAATTCTCCTTCCCGACTCCCGACTCCCGACTCCCGACTCCCGACCGACGCAAAGCGTCCCCCTCACCCAATTAGGAACAGGAATAAATTTAGAAAGGAATCGCCAAGAATGACTACCAGTTAAGATCCACCAAGTACTCATTCCCCAAGCAGCTAAGATACCTGTCCAAATCCAACTCAGACCTAAAGCTATTTTGAATAGGTAATAGGAAATTCCAGCAATTGCTATCCAAGGTAGGAATTGGTCAGCAGGGAATGGTCCTATTTTGGGTTGCTTATCTAAGCTGGCATTAACTTTCCGAAATTTAGAGTTAGGTTCCATAATTTAGGTAGGTGTGCCATTACCAATAATTAGTCCGGCTAAGACATCGCCCATTGTCACGGCAATGAGGATAATTAGTGGTGTTCTGGCTAGTTGTTTCCAGTCTTCATCTTCACGAGCTGCGTTAATTACTTTAACTAGGGCAATTCCTAGATAGAGAAGGAATAAGCCACGCAAGACGTTAAAAATTAGGGGGATAACGGTACTTGCATCGGGAAAAACACCTGTCATCCAGCTTTCTGCTCCTTGGAAAAATTGGGCATGAGCTGGTGCTGACAGGAAATCTAGTAGTAGTATTCCTAGGGAGAATAAAAAGAGGATTGAGCCGATTCCGTGGTGGAGAATGGCTTGTTGAAGTTGAGTTAGTTTTTTTGAGGGGTGGGTGGTTATTAACCAGATGCAACTAGTTGATAGTATTACCACAGAAAAGCTCAAGAAGTTGGTTAGGCTGTTGCTTACTTTGATGTCTACTAGGAG
>JBAUJE010000324.1:0-4097 GCA_049683475.1 Coleofasciculaceae cyanobacterium
CCAAAGCATGTACAGGTATGGTTTTGGGACGAGAGTGGATTTAGCTTAAGAGTTATAAGAAGGAAGAATTGGAGTAAGAAAGGGAAGCGAAGGCGCTTAACAGGTCAGCGTCGCCGTGGGCGAGTCACTCAATTTAACTATTTTCTATTGACAATTAACCCTTTAAGCTGTCTTGAAAAAGCGGATGATTTCACGAACATGGTCAAGAAATTGGCCATCTGCACTTAGTTGGGCTACGGCTTGTTGTGCTTCCCGTGACAGTTGCTTATGTTCAAGCTCATTATTAGCTTGTAATTCTGTCAAAGATGCTCCGAGGCGGCTTAAATCTTTTTGAGTTTCTTGCCAATAGCGCTGATAAGTTGCCGCCCAAGAATAGGGTTCTTCGGGGTCTAATTTCTCTTCAATGCTTCTAACAATTCTTTCTATATTTTCAAAGCGAACACGTAGTTCCCTAATATCTTCCCGTGGATATTTAAATTCCTGGCGAATCATGGCCAGCCTTCTCGCTAAATATTGGTACAGCCGCACCGCCGGACGCAGTAAGGTTAAAAGCAACGCTGCACCAGAACTGACATAACCAACAGCACTAATACCAGTAGCAGATAAAGTGTAAAGACCAGCAGCAGAGATTAGATGAAGAGCGATCGCTACTACTATTGACCAACGGGAAATAATTCTAACGTAATTAATTTTCTTGGCATCAACAGGAATCTCCTTTTCTTGAGAGGCTGCAGCTTCCGCCAAAACTTCTTGTGCTTCAAAGTAGATATTCCAAGGAACTGTGACAATTGCCAGCAACCACCAAAAAACGGCCACCCCAATTACCCAATCAAGGAAATGACCAGCACTAATATGCAACCATTGCAGTATGCCAAAAAGCAATAGGGTCAAGATACCTAATCCCGCACCCAGTCCAACGAAGTTAAACGGCATAGCAGCTTCCTCCCAGAGTAAAAACTTATATCCTTATCATGGGCAGGTTTGATTCAACAATCGAAAGAACTGTGCGACTTCCCTAAGTATCACAGAGACTAAAAAAGGCAGCCAAGCTGAGCAAAATAGTCTGAATAATTGGGGTAAACAGTTGATTTTAGGGGCAGTTAGAGTAATTTACCTGAGTGCAAAAGCCAAAACCCTACTCAAAAATTTCTTGACTTGTTAGTGGACAGTTACGTAACTGTCACAATGTCGGACTAAGGTAGGTAGGCGGAATTAAAGACAAAACACTAACCTCTCCCCCAGCCCCTCTCCTCGCCTCCTAGGAGAGGAACATATTCAAGGGCGCTATGTTCAGTTTATTTACAGCAATTAAATTGCTTTTGAGAAATTAGAACTCATTTTCTTGCCAAGATAAGTATCAAAAACGGCAGCAATATTTCTGATTAACAAGCGTCCGGCAGCTGTCACCTCAATGTGATTGTGAGAAAGACGAATTAATCCATCAGCTTCTAGCTTCTTTAATCCCTCTCTTTCTTTAGCAAAATACTCATCAAAATCTTGATTAAAACTGAAATGATACTTCTCTTCAAAATCATCTTTTGAGAGTTCAAATTGACACATTAATTCCATGATGACTGTCCGACGAATTATGTCATCTTGGCTGAGACTTACACCTTTTTCTATGGGTAAAACATTCTGATCAATGGCTTGATAGAAGTTTTTTAAACGTTTGTGGTTTTGCACATAGACATCATTGAGCATACTAATAGAAGTTATGCCAAATCCAATCAAATCAGATTCCGGTTTAGTCGTGTATCCTTGAAAGTTACGATGGAGTTTTCCTTCCCGTTGAGCAACAGCCAGTTCATCATTCGGCTTTGCAAAATGATCCATACCAATAAACTGATATTTGCTGCAAGTTAGTTCTTCAATTGCCATTTGCAGAATATCGAGTTTCTCTGAAGCTGGGGGAAGTGCCTCTTCCGGAATCCGTCGCTGCACGGGCTTCAACCAAGGCATGTAGGCAAAATTGAACAAAGCAATGCGGTCAGGATCGAGTTTGATAGTTTTGTTAATAGTTTCGCGGAAGGTGCTGAGGCTTTGAAAAGGTAAGCCATAAATTAGGTCAACATTAACACCCTCAAATCCGACTTCTCGTATCCAATCCATGACATTAAACAGCATGGCTTCTGGTTGAATACGATTAATGGCTTCCTGGACTTGAGGGTTAAAATCTTGAATACCAAAACTAATGCGGTTAAATCCCAAATCTTTTAAAAATAACAGGTAATTTCGGTCTAGTGAGCGGGGATTTACCTCAATAGAAATTTCTGCGTTGGCATCGAAGCTAAAATGCTCATTAATATTTGTCCATAACCGTTCAATCTGATGAAGAGATAGATAGTTAGGTGTCCCTCCACCCCAATGCATCTGATGAACTGAGCGCTTATTATCAATCAACTCAGCCATCTGGCGAATATGACGCTCTGTATAGTCTAAATAAGGTTCTACTACTTGTTTTAGCTGGGTAATAAGAGTGTTGCAACCACAGAAATAACAAGGAGAGTCACAAAAAGGGATATGACAGTAGAGGGAGAGTGGTGTTTGCTTATGGTTCCCGACAGCGATCGCAGCCCTAAAATCTACTTCTTTAAACTCCGGTTTTAACTCCGTCGCAGGGGGATAGCTGGTGTAGCGCGGTACAGGCTGGTCGTATTTGTTGAGTAGTGTTGAGTCAAATTGAACGGTAGGTAGTGTAAAGCTCATCTATTTAGGTTCTTATTTAGTGTTCTCTTCTGTCTTTTTTCAACGAGAGTTACTGAGGTAAGCTAAATTGAAGAAATTGGGGAGTCAGGAGTCAGGAGAATTAAGAATTAAGAATGCAGAATGAAGAGTTGAAATTCTAAATTCTAAATTCTAAATTCTAAATTCTTTCTACCCCCATCACTCCACCTGTCCCAATAGTCAAATTAAATGTGTGACAGCTTATTTCGCCGCAGGCTCTTGTCTAGAACCATGATGAACTCCCTCGGTGCTACCAGGTTGCTCCTGACGGGTTAGCAAATCAAACGTATGTTCACCAACTGCGGCTTTGACATCGTCTTCTAACTCGTTAACCACATTGCGATTGAGGGTAAATGCATAGTTAGCTTCCTCTACGATGCGTTGAATTGTTTCTTCATCAATGGGTAAGGAGTTTAGGGCTTGACGATACTTTTCCTTAAATTCCCGTCTTGCTTCTGCCGTAGGAATTTGCTCGAATTCATGCAGTCCTGTACCTTGATCGGCAGGCAAATTAAGTGCTGAACGCACAATGTTTTTCAAAGCTTGGCCACCGGAAAGATCACCCATGTAGCGAGTATAAGCGTGAGCAATCAGTCGTGCCGGATCGGTATTGGCGATTTCACGAATGCGATCAACGTAAATCTGGCCTGCGCTTAAAGGGGCAATCTGTTCGCGCCAGTTGTTACCGTAGTAAAATTCCAGGTCTTTTTCCAGATTCGAGGCGCGGTTGAGTTCAGGAAAATATATTGGCCCTACCACAGGATTAGCTTGGTGACGCTGAAGCTCTTCTTCTAGGGCACTGTAGACCAAATACAGATTTGCCATCAACTTGCGGAATGGCTCTCTTTCAACAATCCCTTTGAGGAAACACTTCATATAGGCTGTGTTTTCTGCGGCGGTGTGAGACTGTTTTGTACCTTCTCGCAGGCGATTCGCTAGATCGTGGCTCATGTCAAATTACCTCATTTCTAGGAAATGGTTGTCTGGGCAATACCTGTGAGGACAATAGACAGTGAAATCATTGAGCAGGCATGCTTCAGGCAACCAAAAGATTCTTTAAAGACTCTATAGCTGTTAAACGATTTAATTGGCTGGAGTTTTCAGAACTTAATATAAATCCTCGTAAGTATAGGTTTATTTTGCTTTTTAACAAGAAGTCAGTTCAAGAAGAACGAAGTAGCATAACTTAATAGTTATTGAGTTTTTAGAGGTGCGATCGCCATGGTTAGTTCTCCACCCATACCCACAACAGGCATATCCCAAGGCAAGACAAAGGCAATTAAGGAAAACATCCTCACTCCCCGGTTTTACACCACAGACTTTGAAACCGCGGCCAATATGGATTTGTCTTCTCAAGGCACTGAGTTGCAGGC
>JBAUJE010000325.1:0-2397 GCA_049683475.1 Coleofasciculaceae cyanobacterium
GGTGAGGGGGTGAGGGGGTGAGGGGGTGAGGAGGTGAGGGGGTGAGGGTGGGCAGTTATTTAGATAGATTCCCTAAGCTTGCTGTTGGTAGAAACTGACCATTCTACCTGAACTTAAATATTGTTGAACTATGAATGAATTAAATTATTTGCCCCTGGCATATTTAAATGCTTGGGAATATTGCCCACGTCGTTTTTATCTGGAGTATCAGTTAGGAGAGTCTGCTGATAATGAGCATATTATTCTTGGTCGTCATTTGCATCGCAATGTAGACGAAGAAGGGGAATTTAAAGAAGGCGATACTATTATCTACCGTCAACAGTGGGTATGGAGCGATCGCTTATTAATTAAGGGCATTATTGATGCAGTGGAAGAACGGGAGGGACAACTTGTACCTTTGGAATATAAAAAGGGTCGCATGGCACAACATCTTAATGACCATTTTCAATTGTGTGGGGCGGCTTTGTGTTTAGAAGAAAGGACAAAAAAAACTATTAGTTATGGGGAAATTTTTTATTACGGGAACCGTCGCCGTCAAAGGGTTGAGTTTACTACTGAGTTACGGCGGTCAACGGAACAAGCGATCGCATCTGCCCAGGCTGCGGTTTTAGCTAAAATGCCTGCTCCAATTGAGCATCGTAAAAAGTGTCGAGATTGTAGTTTGCAGGGGATTTGTTTGCCTTTTGAAGTGAAGAAGTTAGGGGTTTAGGAAGATCTATTTTTTCAGTAGACCTCTTGCAAAAGTCAATTTTGAGCTGTAGGGGAGAAGCATTTGCGCCCGGATTTATCGATGAAATCAGGTTTTTTATCCGCAAAGGCTGACGCTCGTTCCTCACTACCGCTACGCTAACGCCCTTCTAGGATTTATGCTTACAAGGAGTAATTATGTCTGTACTTTATGTCACGCAACCGGATGCTGTTTTGAGTAAAACCTATGAGGCATTTAATGTAGCTTTAAAACAGCCCGATGGGTCTTGGCAAAAGCGGGATGTGCCTGCTCAAACTGTGGAACAGGTGGTTTTAATGGGTAATCCTCGTGTGACGGGAGATGCTCTGGTTTATGCTTTGGAATTGGGTATGCCTGTGCATTATCTTTCTGTTTTTGGTAAGTATTTGGGTTCGGCTTTACCGGGTTATTCTCGTAATGGTCAGTTGCGGTTAGCTCAGTTTGAGGTATATAAGGATGAGGCCAGAAAGCTGGAGTTAGTTAAGACTATTGTCACAGCTAAGATTCACAATCAGTATCATGTTCTTTATCGTTATGGACAGAAGGATAATCCTCTTAAGCAGCGAAAACATTTGGTTAAGGAACAGAAAACTTTTGACCAAGTAAGGGGTGTAGAAGGGTTAGCAGCAAGGGAATATTTTGCTCATTGGCAGGAAATTTTAGGGGAGAAGTGGCAGTTTAGCGGCAGAAATCGTCGTCCTCCTTTAGATCCGGTTAATTCTTTGTTGAGTTTTGCCTATGGCTTGTTGCGAGTTCAGGTAACGGCGGCGGTACATGTGGCGGGGTTAGATCCTTATATTGGTTACTTACACGAGGTGACTCGCGGCCAACCGGCGATGGTGTTGGATTTAATGGAGGAATTTCGGGCGTTAGTTGCTGATAGTTTGGTTCTTGCTGTTTTCAGTCGCAATAAGTTGAAGCAGAAGGATTTTAAGGAGAGTTTGGGGGCTTATCGTTTGTCGGAGAAGGGGCGCAAAACTTTTCTGGAGGCTTTTGAAGGGAAGATGAATTCGGAGTTGAGGCATCCGGTGTTTGATTACCGTTGTACTTATCGCCGTGCGATTGAGTTACAGGCGCGTTTGTTGAGTCGTCATTTACAAGAAGATGTTGTTTACAAGCCTTTGAGTTTACGATGAGTAAGTTATTTTATTTGATTATCTATGACCTCCCGGCGACTAAGGCGGGGAATAAGCGGCGGCAAAGATTACATGATTTGCTGTGTGGTTTTGCAAGTTGGACTCAATATAGTGTGTTTGAGTGTTTTTTGAGTGGGGTGCAGTTTGCTAAGCTGAAGGTGGAGATGGAGAAGTTGATTAAGCCTACTGAAGATTCGGTGCGTATCTATATTATGGATGCCGGGGCTGTGCGGAAGATTGTTACTTACGGTTCGGAGAAACCTAGACAGGAACAGGTAATCATTTTATGATGAGTGTAGTCTCGATTTCTGACGGGACGAAGCGGGGGCAAAAACCCTGGAGTCCCGTCAGAAGGCTCAGAACCTTGATAATTAAAGATTTCACGGATTTTGGGGTACTGCTAGTTCAGTCCAAAATGGTTGATTTAGATCTCTTAAATGGAGTCCCGTCAGAATCGGCTCTAGAATTCCCGGCTCAACTGGGTTTCAGAGGGCGGGGTTTCAACTTAATGAATCCCGGCAACGGGATTGAAAC
>JBAUJE010000326.1:0-18525 GCA_049683475.1 Coleofasciculaceae cyanobacterium
AGCATGAATGAGTCAAATGACTCGCTGTTAGGCTCGGTTGTCTATGCAAGGGGGAGTCGTTCCCCCTCATGTCTTAAAGCCAGAGGCTCCCCGACTCCCCCTTCCGAACCCCGATTTCCGGTGGATACTTTGGGACGGGTTGAAACCGGGTTCCTCCGTGTCTTCTTAGCTGACCAAAGAAAAATTCTTTGGGGTGTTGTCAAGGACACCCTAGACAGTCCGCTTAGATTGAAGCCGAGCATTCTGCTTACTTTCCTCAAAATATTCCCCGCGCCGTTGCAATCGGCGTTGAGATACCAATTGAGGGCAGTTCTATACAAACCACGTTTTACCCGCTTACCTGAAGGCTTCCAATCACTGGGTTTTTCACCGTATTTAGGAAGATAATCGCCATCAACAAACGAGGCTTTTGAAGTATAGCTTTCCTCGGTTTCCACAAATCGGATGCCATACTGTTGGCACAGTTGAGAAATCCGTTCCTTAAGTCTGGCGGTTGGAACCTGTACCCATTTCTGGTTATTTTTAGAACCCAGGTTAGATTGTTGTTTTTGTCCTTGGTTCCAACCAAAAACAATGGTTCCGATATTATTTTCAAGGCAATGATAAATTACTAGCCTTGCCGCTTTATTTACAGCGTCGCGCATCTGCCGATTTCTTCTTTCCGTGATCTGGCTCAATTTTTTAGACCAGAAGCCTTGGGCTTTTCCTTCTTTAATTGTTGATACTTTCTTGTTGTACCAACGATTTAAGGATTTAACGTGTTTTCCATCAACAATAAAACTAGTGCCTAGTGTAGAAACACAAGTTAACCAGTTGTCCATTCCTGGGTCGATACCCAAAGCATTGTCTGGATTCAGGTTTGTTTCTACAATATCTAACTTGTAGATAAATTCAGCGTAGAAACACTGATTTCTAGGAAGTATTCGTAATTCTCGAATATCTTTAAACTCCAGATTCCCCGGCAGAGGGATTGTGAACGAATCTATTCCAAACCAAGCTTTTACCTTACTCCCCAAAGGGATTCTGATGTTACCGTTTATTAGCTTTAGCGCTTGCTTAGGATAAGTGACAGTGTTCAATCCTCCTTTGCGGTACTTGGGAGGTTTAGGCAAATCATTCAACTTCCCTTGTTTGAATAATTTGTTAAGAGCTTTGAAAGACTTAAGCGACTCAAACACGCTATGGCAGGTTTGTTGAGCTGCTTGAGAATACATAGCTTGAAAGTGTTTGTTTGCTTTTAGCTCCTCATCTAACTCAGCCTTGGTTACATAGCGATGTGCCTTGAAATATATTTGTCGCGCATAGTATACAGCGCAATTGAAAACCTTGTTGGATTCGCTACAAATATACTCAATTAAGGCTTGAGTATCCCTGTCAGTGTGCATCAAAACTTGCTGACAACCGAACAATAAAATTACCTCCTTATTGTTAGTTATTGTATCATTAGTAGGCGGGATAAATCCCGCAATGGTTTTCATTCCCTGCTTAAAAGACAGGGGCTTTCAACCTTGTCTCTTGTAACTGTAACTTGTAGTCCTCATTTAAGGTAATGGCAACTTGGCGTTGTGTAAAGCAGTGTGGTGCATGCTGTCATCTTGATCCAGCTGAGCGTCCAGATTTAGAACAGTATCTTTCACCACCAGAGTTGGAGCTTTATTTAAGTATGGTAGGAGAAGGTGGGTGGTGTGTAAATTTTGATCACACTAGGCGCAAATGCCGTATTTACCCTGATCGTCCCCGCTTTTGTCGTGTTGAAGCGGAAGTTTTTCAGGATATGTATGGTGTAGAGCCATCTGAGTTAAACGACTTTGCCATTGACTGTTGCTATGAGCATATTGAGGATGTTTATGGTGAAAGGAGTCTGGAAATGCTCAGCTTCAATCGACAGGTAGGTATTTAACTCTGTCAAGTCCTGCGGGGTTGATCTTTCCGGTAAAGTTTTGCGAAGATGAGAAGAATATGAAATATATTGAACCTCTACTGCGACACTCCGCCTGCTTGTGAAACTAAATTCTTTGCCATTTTCAGGTATTATCCTCACCGCACTACCTAGATTGATTAAGCCAGTCTCCAAAAATAGCCCTCAATCTTCCGAGTTTGCCGTAAAGTCGGAGCTAGAAAAGGAGAAGCAGAATCAGACAAAAGCCTCTAAGGCAGCCCAGGAGCTTAATTGGCAGTGGTGGACAATCTTTAGCTCAACCTTTTTTACAATTTTTCTGGCAGAAATGGGAGACAAAACCCAGCTAGCGACGCTACTAATGAGCGCTGAATCTCAATCTCCTTGGATTGTCTTTGCTGGTGCTGCTATCGCCCTAATTACCACTAGTTTGCTGGGTGTACTGATTGGACATTGGCTAGCATCTCGGCTTTCTCCCAGAACCTTAGAAACAATAGCAGGAATACTTTTACTCTTTATTTCTGTCGGACTACTATGGGACGTTGTAAATATCGGTGGTTAATTGATAATCAAACTCTTTGGGGCGGGGTATAAGGCGTGGGGTGCAGGTAAGAATAGACCCGTTCGCGTAGCCTCTTTTCTTAAGAAGAGGATTCATCAAAAGTCGAGTGACCATATAACCATAACTAAAAAATGGACTGGCAACTTCTCGGATTGAGTTTCATAACCGTATTTTTGGCAGAAATTGGTGATAAAAGCCAACTGGCTGCCATTGCCTTGGGTGGTAGTCTCAACTCACCACGAGCAGTCTTTTTTGGAGCAGTGAGTGCCTTACTATTGGCTAGCTTTTTAGGAGTACTCTTAGGAGGAGGAATCGCTCAGTTATTTCCCGCCCATGTACTCAAAGCGATCGCCGCCATTGGTTTTGCCCTGATGGCAGTACGCCTACTTTGGCCGCAGGATGTAAGGGAAGATTGAGACTAAACTGAGTCAGAACTTTTAATTACCAGTGAAGAATTATTCTCGGCTAGAGTCTTGAGCTGAGTATCAAGGGGAGAATTACGGAATACCAAAGTATAAATATCCGTCGGCATTTCAATGTCGGCTTGTTCTAGTGCCTCTTTAACATTCTGGGCAACTTCACTTGTCATAGTTAAAAAACCAGCTCGCCGTGAGTCAACCCAAAAGCGCACTTCCATATTCACTGTACTAGCAGCTAGTTCTCGCAACAACACTTCTGGTGCTGGCTCAATCTCAACCCCCTCAATCTTTTCAACCGCCTTTTGAATTACCTGCTTAGCTTGACTAACATCTGCTCCGTAGTCAATACCTACCATAATGGAACTACGGCGACGGGGTGAAGCGGTGTTATTTATGATGCTGGCTTCAAAAACCTCTTGATTGGGAATATAAACCAAACGACCATCGTAGGTTCTCATGGTTGTTGCCCTGAGATCAATTTGAGTGATTGTTCCCTCATAATCATCAATCACGACTTGATCATTAATGCTAAAAGGTCGGGCTGCTAGCAGAATAACACCGGAAATATAGTTACTTAGAACATCTTTGAGACTAAAACCAATCGCCACACTGGTTAATCCGAGGGCCCCTAGCAAGGCACCGAAGTCCAGTCCCAAAACCCCCAAAGCAACAACAGAACCAAGTACCCAAACTCCCCCATAGCCAAGTCGTCCAATTAGGACTTCTGTATTGCGGTTGCCCTCAGTCCTTTGGGCCCAACTAAAAGCCACAAAACGCACACCCTTAGCCACACCCCAGGTAATGCCAATTACCACCAGTGATCCTAATAAAGAGGGTAAATTACCAATGGTGTCACGTATCAGTTGCTGTACAGTTCCATAGAGGCGTTGTCCTACATCAACAGCTAAGGCGGGTTTATCAATCGCCTGATTAAGCTGTTTTGTCCATCTCTCAGCTAACTCTTCTACTGATAGTCCAAAGTCTTGAGCATCTTGCTGAGTTACCGTCATTAACACTCGGTTATTCAGCCGCAAGGTAGCAACCTGGCGAGGATTGTCCGGTTGAGATGTTATCTGTCCCAGGTTCTCGGACTGGGCCAAAAGACTATTAATACGCCGATTAATAATTTGTGCTCTTTCTCTAGCACCAAGTTCAGAGATGCCACCGATTTGAAAAATAGGTCTACCTCTGACCATAACATCAGCAAAGTAAACTCCATCATTTGGATCACTGCTAGTTGCGGCATTTTCAGTAGTCGGAACTGGCAGGCTTTCTTCTTGGGCCAGAGTCCCAGGCACAGCAGTGAAGAAAAGTCCAACAGCAAAGATTAAAATCGGCAATTGATGTGAGTTCTTACTGAAATGGCGGTAGAACCTTATCTTCATATGATTTTTCTTGATATTTGACCACTACTGCTATGGGTATTATGACGGTAGTGCTTTCGTTGTCGCTAAAATCTAACTTAATAATTCTAAATCAACTTCTTACTCGATTTTTGGATTTTAGATTTTAGATTATAAATTACACAAGCCTCAACTTGGCACGAAGGGGAAAATCACTTCATCTCAAAACGTCCCATCAAAAAAAGCCCCTCACCAGAAGCGAGGAGCCTTTTCTAATTCTGATTATTCTTGATTTCAGGCAAGTTTACCAGAATCACGGTAGCACCAGCCTAAAACTGTTGTTCCTGCCGCTAATTTGATAACTTCTAGTAACCAATAACTTTCGTGCATTTCAATCATGCCAGCAGGCATACCAGTCACCGTTTGCCAAGGGTCTAGCTGTAATGCTAAAGCGCTCATCTGCGGTGTCATTATATAGGTATAAATGAGTGCGATCGCCAGTAAGAGCAGAGATAATAAAATTGACCAGCGTCTTACGTGAAGATATAGATTTGAAGAACCGCGCAGAGCTAAGAGACTAGCTAAGACTACAGCAGCACAGAGTACCTCGATGCGATTAAAAACCCAAAATATCGAATAGCCAGCAGCAGCAAAACTTCCTTGACTCATCATGCCAGCGGCAGATAAACCGGGCATAATCACAAAGTCTAAAACCAGGCTGCTACTTAGCCAAAAGCCCAAAGCAAACATGATAACGGTTTGCCAAGAGGGTCTTTTTGAGTTAACCCTAGAAACAGCATTCATCAAATTTCCTCTACTTGAACTACCTAATCTTACTTCCAGCTTAACCAATAGTTTGGGCAAAAAGTGTAAAGTATTCTATACAATCAAACCTGAAATAAGTATTAATTGTGAATTGAGAATTGTTAAATTGAAAATAGTTAATTGCTTATATCCCTCACCTCAGGCAACAGGAAACAGGCAAGAGTAAATTGTTTATCTTCCCCGTCTCCCCTGCTCACCCATCTCCCTCTTCTCCCGCATCAGCGGTGTAATTCCGGACTAGCTTCACTATTCCTTTTCTTGAAACGCTTCCTTGAAAGCGATCTTATTCTTTGCCAGACGGTAAAAGAAATGAGAAGGACAATACTACAGAGGGTGAGAGAGACAACCAGGGTACTCATTCCTTGCAGTTTCATGGCTAGACAGTTGAAGACCAAAGTAACTGTCCAAAGAGTAAAAGCGGCGCTACGCTGGCAGAAACCGATGGCTAGCAGGCGATGGTGTAGGTGGTCTTTACCCGGAGTGGTCAGGGGGTTTTTTCCTGCCAGCAATCTTCTGACAAAGACTTGAGTAGTATCAAGTACAGGTAGGAGCAAAAAGAGTGTTGGTGGTACTAGGGCGAATACCGTACTAACTTTCAGATGACCTAAAATGCTAGTAGCAGCTAGCACATAGCCTAGAAAGTAAGCTCCACCATCTCCAAGAATAATGCGTGAAGGATGGAAATTGTGGCGTAAAAATCCTAAAGCCCCCCCGGCTAATGCGGCTAAGAGTAACGTTCCGGCTGCACGGATGGGAAACTGGGCCGAAACTACCAAAAGACTCATGGCGGTGATAAAACTAACTCCACCGGCCAAGCCGTCCATACCGTCTATTAGATTAATAGCGTTGGTAATTCCTACTACCCAAAGGACTGTCAGCAATATTGAAAGTAGTGGGTCAATAGGAGTGCCAAAAATGACTTCAATCCTATTACCATGAGCAACTAGTAAAAGTGCGCAGATAATCTGAGCTAGCAAGCGAAACAGAGGAGGTAGACCAAACTGGTCGTCAATAAAGCCAACTAGTAGGAGGATTGAACCGCCAAGCACAATTGTCAAAGAATCAGCCAAAACGGCTTTGACACCAATTGGTTGAAACAGAGTGGCGATAACCATTGCCACAACTACGCCAGTGTAGATGGCTAAACCTCCCACGTTAGGTAAGGGTTCCTTATTAAGCCTCCTGGCATTAGGTTGATCAGCCCAACCAACTTGTAAAGCAAAAGAGCGTAATGGCGGCATAAAGTACCACGTCACTCCCCAAGCCACCCAAAAGGCAAACACCACACTCAGCCAGCCGGTGCCACTAGGATTGGAAATGCCAATAGACTGAAGAAATTTATAAAGGTTAACTTCCCAATCTAGGCTAAGACTGTTATAGTTGAACATCAAACTCAAAAATGATCTAGTAGGATACTATTCCGATTTTGTATCTGCTAGATAGGTACGCTAGTACTTACTAACATTATCTATCTTCGTCAGTATTTTTTTTTGCCGTAAATTAATTAGATATCTTACAGAAGTCTGTTGACTTAAACATTTATGAGGCTTTAGCCAGCAATGTGACCTATGAGCATAGCATTACCCTAGTAGACGCTTCTCAAAAATGCTTTGCTAATTCTAGGATTTTTTCGAGGATCTGTCCTAGCTATAGAAGGCTGATTATGACGTAATTATTCGCTTTGTTCTGAAGATTGAGGTAAGTCTGTAGCTGCCTCAATGTACTGACTATCAATCAAAAAAGCTCCTTGCATAAAACGTACTCCCCAATAGCCTCCCGGACGGCGATCAAGTACTACACCCTCTTCGCCAATTTTGATGACATCAGGAGGACGAAGCATCGGCATTGGTTCAGCGGTTTTGACGTAACGGGGTAGTTTGACAACTCGGACGCGATCGCCAACTTTAAATTCTTCAGTCATTGGTTACTAGTTATTTATTCCTAGTTCTTAGCTTAAGGCAAATGACTAAATAAATAAGCCTCCCTTCAAAATTGACAGACCACTACGGTCTAGTTCGGAGTAGGACAGAGTAGTTCATAATAGAAGCTCGGAGCTTTTAGTAGCCAGTTATGCTTTGGGAAAGAAGACAATTTTGACCAAATTAGCTCACTTGGCAATAGAAGTAGATTACCGAATAGCTTTATTGCTTGAAGTGAGCTAACTAACCTTATTTCATGCCAGATAGCCGGTTTTATCTAAGTCGCTACTGCCCGAAATTCCCCTATGCGACTGGATCAGAGATGATCGTCGCCGTAACCTTCTGGAGGTTTTTGAGATGGTCTTGCCCATTGTTGCAGTTATCGGACGCCCTAATGTGGGCAAATCAACCCTTGTTAATCGTTTAGCAGGTGTCAAGGATGCCATTGTTCATGATCAGCCAGGTATCACGCGCGATCGCACCTATCGTCCCGCCTTTTGGCAAGATAGGGATTTTCAGATAGTAGATACAGGCGGCTTGGTCTTTGATGATGATACCGAGTTTTTGCCTCTGATTCGAGAACAAGCAATGGCCGCCCTCTTAGAATCAAGTGCGGCAATCTTAGTTGTAGATGGTCAGTCGGGGCCAACTGCTGCCGATGAAGAGATTGCTAACTGGCTGCGTCAGCAAACTGTACCCGTTCTCATCGCCGTCAACAAGTGCGAATCAGTTGAACAGGGACTAATTCAAGCCTCTCAATTTTGGGAATTAGGATTAGGGGAACCCTTTCCAGTTTCTGGTATCCACGGTAACGGTACAGGCGAACTACTAGATCAGCTCATTACCTATTTACCCAGCGTCGATTTAATCCCCGATGTACTCGAAACTAAAGTGGCAATCGTGGGAAGACCAAACGTTGGTAAATCTAGTTTACTCAATTCCCTGACTGGTGAAAATCGCTCAATTGTTAGTCCCATTTCTGGCACTACCCGTGATGCCATCGATATGCGGGTAGAACGTCCCGGAGATCCAGAAAATGACATTGAGAGCAAGATTTATCGCCTGATTGATACTGCCGGAATTCGCAAAAAGAAAAGCGTTGAATACGGTGCTGAGTTTTTTGGAATTAATCGCGCTTTTAAAGCAATTCGCCGCTCAGATGTAGTTTTATTAGTAATAGATGCTTTAGATGAAGTAACAGAACAAGACCAGAAACTAGCAGGAAGAATTGCTGAAGAAGGACGTGCAGCTATAGTTGTAGTTAATAAATGGGATGCGGTTGAGAAAGATTCCTACACAATTTATGAATATAAAAAGATAGTGCAAGACCGATTAAATTTTATCGATTGGGCAGAGATTATTTTCGTTAGTGCCCTCACGGGAAAACGGGTAGAAAAAATTCTTGATTTAATTGACGTTGCAGCCTTGGAACACAAGCGTCGTGTCAGTACCTCAGTAATTAACGAAGTGATTCAAGAAGCTGTTAGCTGGCACTCTCCCCCTACCAACCGACAAGGTCGTCAGGGCAAGATTTACTATGGTACTCAGGTAAGAAGTCAACCCCCGACTATTACCCTCTTTGTCAACGATCCAAAACGGTTTAACGACAACTACCGCCGTTACATAGAGCGTCAATTTCGTCAACAATTGGGTTTTGCCGGTACACCAATACGTTTAATCTGGCGAGGCAAAAAACCACGGGAAGTTACTGAGACGAATAATGCCAATAGAGCAACTCGCGTTTAGTATAGTTGTTCGGGAGTTGGGGTGATGGGGTGATGGGGAGACGGAGAGACGGGGAGGCAGGGGAGCAGGGGGAAGAAAGAATTCAGAATTCAGAATTCAGAATGCAGAATGCAGAAAGATGGGTGAGATGGGAAGCAGGGGGAGATGAGGAAGATTGACAATTTTCAATTCTAAATTCTAAATTCTAAATTGCCTATTCCCTATTCCCTATTCCCTATTCCCTTTAAGTAACAATTTTCAATTCACAATGGATTTATTGCGATCGCTGCCTATTGGGCTGTACTTGGAACAACCTGTCACTTGGCTGCATCAGCTGGATTCTCGAATCAAGTTAGTCTGGCTGATGAGCTTTTTAGCTGCTCCTTTGTTGGCAAATCCTGTGTGGCGTTTAGCATTGGTAGGATTGCTAATTGGACTTACTCTGACAGCCGCTATTCCCCTGCGGGTATGGCGACAGCAATTGGGTTGGTTGTTGATGCTGAGCTTTTTTGTCCTAATTGTGGCAACGGTAGCGCCAGATGGACTTAGTGTTAGCCATCAGTCAAGGCTTCCAGCTTATGAGTTGACTCCCACAGAACAACCTTCAACTACGGAACAGCAATCTACACCATCGCCAGGAGAGTCACCTAGTCTAAGTGAACTGCCTCAGCCAGGGCGCTATAACTATGTCCTGTTTAAGTTAAACAAGGGTTTGCTTCGACTAACTGTTACTCGTCGTTCTCTGGACTTGGCTATTCGGATTAGCACCTTGGTATTTACCCTGATTTATAGTACCAACCTTTACTTACTCACCACAGCACCAGAAGAAATTACTGCTGGCTTGGAAAGCCTAATGCAGCCATTGAAGCGTTTCAATATACCAGTAACGGAAATTATTCTTACCCTTACTCTCTCTTTGCGCTTTATTCCTTTAGTACTAGAAGAAGTGCAAAATTTAGTCCGTTCTGTACGCACCCGTGCCATTAATTGGAAAAAGTTAGGTATTCGCAAAAGTCTTCAAGTTTGGTTAGTGGTGGCAGAACGACTGTTAGAAAATCTGCTGTTGCGAGCTGAGCAAATTGCTAAGGCGATGACAGTGCGGGGTTTTACTAGCCCTAATGAGCATAAAGTGCAATGGCATCAGCTGCGTCTACGTTGGTGTGACTGGCTAGCACTGGGGGTGTTAATTATCTTTTGGGGAGCAAGGTTACATTGGGGCGGAACTGCGTAGTCTTTGTAGCTTTCTACAGGCTTAGAAGACGCGGGGACACGGGGACGCGGGGACGGAGAGAAGGAAAATTCTCTCACCTCACTATTCACAAAGTATTCTTTCCAATTCCGCAATCAGTGGCACCAAATCCTCAGTAACCGTTTGCCAAACAAAATCTAGATTAATATCAAAATAGGCATGAGTTAACCGATTTCTCATTCCCACAATTTGCCTCCAGGGAATTTCTGATACAAGTAATTGTTTTTCCTTAGATACTCTAGAAGCTGCTTCACCAATAATTTCTAATAATCTAACCAAAGACAGTGCTAACATTCTCTCCGTATTGAGCGACTCTCTAGTTTTTCCTTGAATAAACAAAGAGGCTTCTCGCGCTGCATCCAACATATGATGCAAACGAGTTTCATCATCAATCTTTGTCATATTGCACCACTGCTGAGTCTAAGACTTCTTGGCGAAAATAAGGGCTTAACTCTGCCGCCGAGCGCAAATCTGCCTTACGTCCCACGATTTCTGATAATTCGATTTCCATTCCTGCTAGTCGAATTAAACCAGGAATATGATTTGGCTCAAACTCCACTAAAAAATCAATATCACTCTCTGGCGTAAAGTCATCCCGCAACACCGAACCAAATAAAGACAGCTTGTGGATATGGTGACGCTGACAAAATTGGGCTATTTCTTCTTGGGGAATCTCAATGGGTAATTGTTTGGTTTCACTCATTCCTTTATATGTCCCTGCTGTCCGTTTCCCAGTCATTAAATTTGTAGCAGCTCTCGATAAAATTGGTATGAGTATTATCTTAAGTTGGGAGGATGCCAGCCAGCCTTTACCCAGTTTCGGCGGACAGTTACAGCAATGCTGTTATTCAATCTGACGGCAATGACGGTAGCACGACCACAAGCAGTTAAGCCAATAATTTCTGTTCCCTCATAATTCCAGGTAAAATGCTCATGCCATTTTTGTTGACGTGGATGAAAAAGGGCAATGGTTTCTCCGGTGTGAGGATCTAATCCCTCCGTTTTAGTCCACTTGTACTGATTACAAAGCTCACAAGCTAAGCATAGGTTATCTTCAGTATCAGAGCCTTCTTTGGCTTTTGGCCGAACGTGATCAATTTGGAGAATACCCATCACATAGTCTTGGTGACTCAGACAATATTCACAACGATTTGCAGCGCGTTGCCTTACCCGTTGGCGAATAGCTTCAGAAAGTTCAGTCACGGTGATAAAGGGGAACGCAAACCACGCTGAACTGCTTCAGCTAAAGCTTCTGACTTGCGGAGTTGTCCCAACTGGTAAATTTGCAGGAGGGCAAGTAATTCATACCTTTCTGCTTCAGTCAGTCCCCTAACTTTTCCTTGCTGTTGCAGTTCGCCAAGTCGTTTATTTTGAACAGCATCCATTTTGGCATCTGCTAAGGTCAGTACCTCGGTATCAGAAAGATTGGATAGAGTCGGATAAGAGCCACCCTCTGAGAGATTTTCCCAAGTAGGCAGCAACATCTCTAGAGCATCAGCAAGAATCGCAGCGACATCTCGCTGGCTGGCATCTCCTAGACGTTTGGCGTGTTCAACTAAGTTTTCTGGTAATGTTAGGGTTACCTTGACAGTCATCTTTTCGTCTGCCTGGGATTTTGTATCTCTAGTATAATTTGCGAGCACCTTCCTCGTGCGATCGCTTAGTCCCTTCTCCCTAAAAAAGTGCATAACCTTTTACGGTTGAGAGCTAGATAGGTTTAGAAGTAATCTATCAAGCTTTTTGAGGGAAACCCATGCACCACCGTTTTAGCTATATTAATCTTGCTGCGATCACCTTTGGCGCTAGGCTTCGCCTAATCGCTTGTATTCTTTCTTTAGGCTTACCTTTAGCTATGGTTGAGCCTCCCGTGGTACAAGCACAGACAGCACAAGAGCAGGAAAACTCCTCAGCAGAGCAAATTTTACAAAGGGGGGTTGAACAGTTTCAAAGGGGTCAGTTGAGGGAGGCTTTAGCTACCTATCAGCAGGCTTTAGCAAAGTATCGGGAATTGGGTAACCCTGCTGGTGAGGCGCAAGTCCTTACTAACTTGGGTGAGGTTTATTATGAACTGTCTCAAGAAGAAAAAGCTCAAGAGGTTTTGCAGCAAGCTTTAACTATTCGGAGAGAAATTGGCGATAAAGCTGGTGTTGGGGAAACTTTAATCCATTTAGGAATCTTGCCATGGCTTCAAGAAGACTACACTCAAGCACTAGAGTACTTACAACAAGCTAGCACCTTTAGCCGAGAAGCAGGAAATCGCCTCGCCGAAGGCTATGCCTTAGTTCACACTGGGGGAGTTTATTCCTTGCAAGGAGAACAAGGTAAAGCCTTAGAAACATTACAGCAAGGACTAGCAATTCTACAAGAGGTAAGTAAAACTTCCGAATATCAGGCTAGAGCAAAATATTATCAGTCAATTGGTCTGACTTGGCTATGGGGAGTTTACGTTAGGTCACAGGAATTTGAGCGCGCTGGGGAAACTGTAGAGCAAACTTTAACCCTGACAAGAGAAGGAGGGTATAGATTATATGAAGGTTTAGCACTTAACTTGCAGGGAATACTGTTAAATAACCAGGGGGAGTCAGCTAAGGCAATAGAAACCCTTAAGGAAGCTTTGGTAATTATTCAGTCAACTGGGAGTCAGAGGCTAGAGCATGGTCTTCTCTTTGAGATGGGAAATATTTATCGCCAGCAAGGGGAGTACGAACAAGCATTAGTATCCTATCAACAAGCTTTGGCGATTCGCCGAGAATTGGGTAAACGAAAAGAAGAGGGAATTACTCTTAATAACATTGGATTAGTTTACGATAACCAACAACAATATGAGCAAGCATTGGAGTATTACCAGCAAGCTTTAGCTATTCATAGAGAAATAGGTAATCAGGCTGTAGAACAAATAACGTTAGGAAACATTGCTTACACTTATAAAAATTTAGGCGAGTTGGAAACAGCTTTAGATTATTATCAGCAGACACTCAAAATTGCTCAAGAATTGGGGAATGACAACGCGCAGATAAAAACTCTAGAAAACATTGCCTCTATTTACCAAACCCAGGAACAATATCCCCAAGCCATAGAATTATTGCAGCAAGCACTAGTACTCGCACAGCGGACAGGAATTTTTGAAGTAGAAGCAAATGCACGTCTCCTCCTTGGTTTGGCTTATTTAAACCAAGGAAAAAGCTTTTCAAAAGCCGAATTACCTCAAGAGGCGTTGACATCCTATCAACAAGCATTGGAAGCTTATCAGTCTCTGCTAGTAATTAACAAAGAAAAGGGCGAGTCAAAGTCTGAAGCTCGGACACTTTACTTTATCGCAGGCGTATATGGTTATATTGGTACAATTCATCGAGACCAAAAACAGTATCCACAAGCTCTTGAAGATTACAAACAAGAGCTAAACTATGCTCAACGAAGCTTTAACCTTGCTGAAGAAATTTCCTATGACAAGCTAAAAGATGCGGCGCTTCATAAAATTCAACTTGCTCATGCAGATATGGCGCTTGTCTACGATATGCAAGAAAATTATGTTGAGGCGATTGAGCAAGAGCAACAGGTCGTTACAATCGCTAGGCAAAGAGGTGATAAAAGCCGGGAACTTCTATCCCTTCGTTCAATAGCTACGGCTCATCGCCATCTTGGTCAGTACCAACAATCCTTAGAAATTGCTCAGCAACTCCTCTCCTATGCCCGTGAGAACCAAGACCCGGAAAAAGAAGTAACAGCTCTGCTAGAGATAGGTCTAGTTTATGACGATAGGGGAGACTACTCACAAGTCACCGAGTACTACCAAGAGGCTTTATCTTTAGCAAAAGAACACAACCTGCAATCAAAAGAAACTACTGCTCTCAATAATTTGGGAACAGTTTACTCAAATCAAGGTAGCTATCCCCAAGCGTTAGAATATTTTCAGCAAGTATTAGAGATTCAACGCGAGACAATTGGTCGCCTTCAGCAAAATAGTGAGTCAGAAAATGTTAGTCAATTTTGCCCTGACTCCCAAACATCAGAAGATGCAGAGCGTAATAAATCACGTCTTGAACGATGCGTACAAGGAAAGCTCTATGTAGCCCACTCTGGAGAACAGACAGCCCTTAATAATATTGGGCAGGTTTACGCTTCTCAGGGAAAGTATGAGAAAGCTCTAGAATTTTACCAACAGTCACTCGATCTGAGTAGAGAAATAGGTGATTCATGGATAGGTGGTTCAAAAAAGAGTAGCGAAGCGACTACGCTAAACAATATTGGCACTCTTTACCTATCTCAAGGAGAGTATGACCAAGCCCTAGAGTTTTTTCAGCAAGCTTTAGCAATTACGGAAAAAATTGGAGAGAAAGCCTCTTTAGTCGTTCTGAATAATATTGGACAGGTTTATTCCAGCCGAGGAAACTATCAGCAGGCGCTAGACTTCTATCAGCAAGTCTTAGATATTGCTCATAAGATTGGCAATCGTGGTGATGAGAGAACGGCTCTTAATAATATTGGAGCAGTTTATTCAGACCAAGGTAATTACAATCAAGCTTTGGAATTCTATGAGCAGTCCCTAGATATTGCTCAAGATATTGGTGTTAAGCCGGGTGTGGGAACAGCTCTTAATAACATTGGACAGGTTTATAACAACCAAGGAGACTATGAGCAAGCCCTAGACTTCTACCAGCAATCCCTAGATATTGCTCAACATATTGGTAGTCCGAGTGCAGAGGGAACAGTTCTTAATAATATTGGAGTAGTTTACTTGTCTCAAGGAAACTATGAGCAGGCGCTAGATTTCCATCAGCAAGCCCTAGATATTGCTCAAGGCATTGGTGAGCGGTCTGGGATAGTGATCTATCTGAGTAACATTGGACAGGTTTATTCCCAGCAAGGAAACTATGGGCAAGCATTAGACTTCTATGAGCAATCTTTAGATATTGCTCGTGAGATTGGTAGTCCTAGTGATGAGAAAACTGCTCTCGGTAATATTGGAGTAGTTTACTCTTACCAAGGGAACTATGAGCAAGCCCTAGACTTCTATCAACAAGCCCTGACTATTGCTCAGGACATTGGTAATAAGTCTGGTGTAGGAGTAGCCCTCGTCAATATCTCATTGGTTTATTACAACCGCAGCAAGTACCCGAAAGCAATAGATTACTCCCAACAAGGCTTAGAGGTTTTTCAGTCTATTGGCGATCGCCCTAGTGAAGGAATAACTCTCAACACAATTGGCACAATCCACTCCCAGTTAGGACAATACGACCAAGCCCTAGAGTACCATCAGCAAGCATTAGTTCTATTCCAAGATATGGGGGTCCAGGGAGATGTCGCTAACTCACTCACCAACATTGGTATTAACTACTTCAAGCAAGAAAAATACAACCAAGCCTTGCAGTCTCAACAGCAGTCTTTGGCTATTAGTCAAGAAATTGGCTATCCCTCCGCTACGGTAAAAGCATTCACCCAAATGGGCAGAATCTACAACCAGCAGGGAGAATACGATAAAGCTGTGGCTTCCCTGCAAGAATCACTAACTATGGCTCAAGACATGGGTGATAGACTCAGTGCAGGTATTGCTCTTAACCGTTTAGGAGAAGCCTACACTAACCAGCAAAACTATGCCCAAGCCCTGGCAGTTATCCAAGAAGCTATCACTCTTCATCAAGAAATTGGTACTAGCGACAGACAACGGGAAGCCCTCCACAACTTAGGTATCCTGCAACAAGCCCAAAACCAACCCGAGTTAGCAATTATTGCCCTCAAACAAGCAGTTAATCTTAGTGAAGCAATCCGCAAAGACTTAAAAGTTCTACCCATCGAGCAACAGCAAGCTTATACCGAAACCGTTGCTGATACCTACCGCCGTTTAGCCGACTTATTACTACAACAAGACCGAGTAGCCGAAGCACAAAGAGTAATAGACTTACTCAAAGTCCAAGAACTTGATGATTATCTGGGAAAAGTGCGAGGAACAGCAGAAACCGCCGAAGGAATTGAAACCCTACCCCCAGAACAAGAAATTATTGAAGAGTACAACCAACTACAAAATCAAGCCGTCGCTTTAGGAAAAGAACTCTCCCAACTACGACTAATCAAACCCGACAAACGTACCCCAGACCAAGAAAAACGCCTTGATGAATTAGTAGAAGCTGAACAACAAATTAGGAAAGCATTCAACACCTTTATTAGAAGCGAAGAAGTAGAAGCACAAATTGCCAAGTTAACTTCCTACACCCGTGAACCTGATTTAGTTGATAATTTAAGCAGCTTTCTCAGCATCCAAGATAACCTTAAAGCTTTAGAACAAGATGCAGTTTTACTCTATCCCTTAATTCTCGATGACCGCTTAGAGTTAGTACTAACTACCCCTGACTCCCTACCAATTCGCCGCACGGTCCAAGTAAGTAGGTCAGAACTCCAGAAAACTATCATTGAGTTTCGCCAAGCCTTACAACAACCCTACATAGACGCCAAAAAACCCGCTCAAAAACTTTACGAATGGCTGATTAAACCCTTAGAAGCTGACCTAACCACCGCAGAAGCCCAAACTATCATTTATGCTCCGGATGGACAACTGCGTTATATTCCCCTTGCTGCTTTACACGATGGTGAACAGTGGTTAATTGAGCGTTACGGCATTAATAATATTACCGCTCTATCTCTAACTGACCTTAATACTAAACCCCAAGCTGAATTAAATGTTTTAGCAGCAGCCTTTAGTGAGGGTAGTTATCCTGTTTCTGTAGGAGAGAAAACTTTTAATTTCAATGGTTTACCTTATGCAGGAGTAGAAGTAGCAACCCTTGCTCAAACCCTACCTAATGTCACTAAATTATTAGATAATGCTTTCAGTCCAGAAGCAACAATTCCTAAAATGGATGACCATACGGTAGTTCATTTAGCCACTCATGCTGCCTTTGTTTCGGGAAAACCCAATGATTCCTTCCTGGTCTTTGGCAATGGCCAACCTGTTACTCTTAACCAAATCAGAGACTGGAGTTTTAGAAATGTAGACTTATTTGTCCTATCTGCTTGTGAAACAGGAGTAGGGGGTAAATTTGGTAATGGAGAAGAGATTTTAGGTCTAGGTTATGAACTAGAAAACGCTGGTGCAAGAGCTACTATTGCCTCACTCTGGCAAGTAGATGACGGAGGCACTCAAATGTTAATGAATGCTTTCTATAATGTCTTACAAGGTGACAATGTTACTAAAGCCGAAGCTTTACGCCAAGCCCAAATTGCTTTAATTACAAATGATTATTCAGTATTAGGAGAAAGAGAAAGTAGGGCAATAGTTAAATTACGAGATGGTATGTCAGCAGAGGTAGTAAGTCGCCTGGGACATCCTTATTATTGGGCCCCATTTATTTTAATTGGCAATGGATTGTAGGGTTCGTTAAGGAAATGTAACGCACCGTGATGTTTATCAATCCGGTGGATTACGCTGTCGCTAATCCACCCTACTTCCTAATCCACCCTACTTCCTACTCCCTGCTTCTCCTAAAATACAAGATATAGCACCACACGTTAAGGTTAGGACATTTTCACATTCTCAAACCCAATCGCAGCTTACTGTTGCCTATTCCCTATTCCCTAGCGCGTAGCGCTATATGTCCACAGCAATTACAGAAGCAATTACAACGCTGGCAGAAGCAGAACAGCGATTTAACCTTCACCGCACCGAAGAAGAGCAATTTTTCTCAGAATGGCGCATAAATTTACCAGATATTAACAATGCAGAAAAGACAGCACTCAACGAACTGAGGCGGCGCTATCTGTATCAACGTGCCGAAAGCCATTTAACAGTTATGCTTTTATTAGCTTCCCCTCTGCTAGCGATCGCAGGTTTCTACGATCCACCGTTTAAAGTTCGGGCAGAAGAATCAGTGCAGATTACCCTTAATGATAGTGAGGAGATTTTACAAGGACGAATTGATGTATTGGTACTTCAGAGTCAACTTTGGGTAGTAGTTTTAGAATCTAAAAAGACAGCACTTTCTGTTTGGTCAGCCTTACCACAAACCCTTGCCTATTTGATGGCGAACCCTCAGCCAGAGCAACTCAGTTTTGGCATGATGACCAATGGGGATGATATCTTATTTGTGAAACTGACACAAAGAGATAAACAGCAATATAACGTTTCCAGGGTATTTGCTCCGTTTATCTCGAATCAAGAACTTTATCTGGTTGTACAAGTTTTGAAGCAGATTAGTGGAGTCATAGAAGACTAGCAGCATTGGCAATGGAAAATGGAAAATTGTTAATAGCAAATGGAAAAGTATTAATTTTTGCCTTCCTATCTCCCCTACTCCCCCTCCTCCCGACTCCCTAAAACATGAATGCCCCAAACTAACTATCGACAGAAGTGGCACTGGCGATCGCTACCCCTAAACAATCGCACAGGAAGCGAAATTTTTGAGAGTCTATTTCTCAGTGCTGGTAATATTGCCACTCTGCTAGAAAGTCCCCCTCCCACCTCAGAGAGTCAACCCCAGCTTGCTCGCTACTCGATTTGTGCTGGGACACCCCGCCTTAAGCAAGGAACTCCTCAGATGTGGACACCAGCAGTAGGCAAAATCTTACCTTTTCTCAATAACTTGCTCTCCCAGCAGA
>JBAUJE010000327.1:0-1953 GCA_049683475.1 Coleofasciculaceae cyanobacterium
TTACTGAGCTGTCAACTATGTTCCTCTAGTCTGGGGGAAAATGCTAGCGGAGGAGGTGAGGGGGTGAGGAGGTGAGGGGGTGAGGGGGTGAGGAGGTGAGGGGGTGAGGGGAGCAAGATGCTTCCACTACTCATTACTCATTACTCATTACTCATTACTCATTACTCATTACTCATTACTCATTACTCATTGTTTTGATAGCGTTTTTCCCAATAGTTTGGGTCGGCACTCATGTCGAAGACAATGGTGAATTGGGCGCTGCTAGTGCGTAGGCAACGTTTGAGGGTTCGCAGTTGATCTTCTGCGTCTTGGCGGTTAACAAAACGGGCGACGGTGGTGGGGCGAGTGTCGTTGGATATGCGGACAATTGCCCAGGGCCGACCGACCCGACGCGAAAATTGTGGGGATTGCATTGATAATTGATAATGGAGAATTGATAATTGATAATGGGGAATATCGCCCCCTAAATCCCCAGGGACTGTAGGGTGGGCAAATGTTTGGTTAGTAAGTTTAGTTGTTAAGGCGTTGTCTTTGCCCACCCTACCAAACTGTTAAGAGAAAACCTCTCCCCCAGCCCCTCTCCTACAAGGAGAGGGGAGCAAGAGTTAGTGATTTCTTTTCTTGTTCCCCCCTCGCCTCGCAGGAGAGGGGGGTTAGGGGGGAGAGGTCATCACCCCAAACGATGGTTTTCTGGCATCAATTCTTGCCATTTTTGCTGCAATATTTGCCGCATTTTTGACAGGATTAGCGGTAAATCATTAAATTCTTCACTCTGTATGTCCATCTCCCCGGCTAGGCGATTAAGAGATTGGCAATCTTGGCAGAAACTAATTACTTGTTGCCAACCATTTAGCCAGTTCTCAGCTTTTTCTTGGCGTTCTCTTTGGGGTTTGCTGCGTTCTTCTTCTGCTTTAATTTCTGCTGCTTTTTTGCCCCAGGCATCTCGCCAGTTGCTAATTGTTTGTTGCCAGGTTTCTATCAATTCTGGGTTTTTGCTTTTATTAAACCAGTCTCTTTCTACTGAGAGAATTTCCCCTAATTGTTGCAAACTCTGGCTGTTTGTGCAGTTTTTGATTACTTTTAGACCTAGTTCTGCCCAAATAGGTAAACTGCGGTAACTGATTAGTTTCCCGCGACCTTCGACGAATTTTATCCAAATTTGATTGAGCCAGAGTTCGAGGCGTTCGATGTTTTTTAGGGGAATTTTCAGGAAGGCGGCTACTTGGGTTTTGACTATTTCTAAGGGTAATTGGCGGGGGTTGATTAGACCCGCAGTTAAGAGATTGGAGGACATGCTGTGGTTTTACCTTTCTAGGTTGGCTTGTTTAAGCCCAAAACCCGCGTTACCCGGTACTTTCAACCATCAGGAGTTTGGGGCCTGGTGTAGCATGTCTAACAGGCCTCCGGGACTGGTTCTTTCAGTTTCGGGGGTTAGCCTCTTAGGAGCTGGCTTAAAGCTTCTAGGGGCCTATGGGAGATGGGTTGATTGCGAATGCAATGATAAATACTCTAGCAGGATTTTTTATTTCTGCAAGGGTTTGTTCATGTTTTGTTAAATTGGCGAATGGGGAACAGGGAACAGGAAACAGGGAACGGATTAATAGTATATTCTCAAGCTATATAGATAGTTTCCCAAAATAGGCTTTCTTCTGCCACCTCTCAAGCCAAGGTTGGAATAAGCCAAGAATTATCCTATAATTGAGGAGAGATAAAAATTCTGACGGGACGAAGCGAGGGCAAAATCTCCAGAGTGCCGCCAAAAACCCCAGAACCTTGATAAATAAATAGTTTGGGAAGTTTCAATAGTTACACTATTGCTAATTCATGGCAATAAGGGTGGCTGAAATGAGTTTCAATCGGAGTGCCGTCAAAAGCCTCTGTAAAATTGCTTCACAGTATGGGTTTCAGAGGGCGGGGTTTCCGCTTAATTACACCCCGTAAGGGGATTGAAAC
>JBAUJE010000328.1:0-5730 GCA_049683475.1 Coleofasciculaceae cyanobacterium
CGGAAGCCGTGTCAATACTAGTCACCCGACCAAATTGAGTGCGATCGCCGGACAAGTTGCCGAAGTCACGCTCAGAGTGGAGTACATTGCTAGCGCGGGATGCCGTAGAAGAGACAGCAAAATCGTAACGAACAGAACCACTGCTACCAGGACCATAGCGACGAACCTCGGCTAGGTAATTACCAGCAGGTTGAGAGCGCAGGTTGAGCGAGTCATCGCGGTTACCGCCGCGAACAGAACTAGCAACCCTTCCAAACCTTCTGTCAGTGGCATCCAACACACCATTGTTGTTGATATCCCGATAAAGAGTTAAATCTGCATCATCACCAGCAGTAATGTCAGTCAGAGCAATGTTGAGGTTGCGAGTACCAGTGGTGCGGAAGCGAAAGACTTCAGTGGGTTGAGTGGAGCTGAGATGGTAGTTGTTGCGGGTAACGGGAGTAGCGCCAACTGTACCGAGATTATAAGTAGTCATGATTCTTTCTTCCTTTTGACGTTGCTTAAGTGTCAGTAGGGGGAGAGAGGCAAGTCTTAACTCAACTTGTTTGATTACCGACTTGTTTAACTCCCTCTATTTGTATATCTTTTGCTAATTCAAGAACTTACTCGATCAGTTGCAAAACTTCACATAATAATTAGTTGAAGGAAGTATCGTTGATAGGCTGTAAATATTGAGGGTACGGTAAGCCAGATGTCCAAGCAGTTTGTACAAGACGAAACCATCGCGGCGATCGCCACAGCAATTGTCCCGCAACAGGGGAGTGTGGGTATTGTACGGATTTCGGGTGTCAAGGCTTTGGCGATCGCTCATACTCTATTCCAAGCACCTGGCCGCCAGGTTTGGGAAAGTCACCGCATCTTATATGGATATGTGCGTCATCCCCAGAGCAAACAAATAATAGATGAAGCGCTACTGCTAATTATGCAAGCTCCCCGTTCCTACACGCTCGAAGATGTGGTAGAGTTCCATTGCCACGGTGGAATTATGCCAGTGCAACAGGTTTTGCAGTTGTGCTTGGAGCAAGGAGCAAGGTTGGCTCAACCGGGAGAGTTCACCTTGCGAGCCTTTTTAAACGGTAGGTTAGATTTAACTCAAGCAGAAGGGATTGCAGACTTAGTTGGTTCTCGTTCTCCAGCAGCGGCCCAAGCTGCTTTGGCGGGTTTGCAGGGTAAGTTAGCTCACCCTATTCGTCAGTTAAGAGCTACTTGTTTGGATATTTTGGCAGAAATCGAAGCAAGAATTGATTTTGAGGAAGATTTACCACCTTTAGATGAACAAGAAGTGGCGAATCAATTGGAGCAGGTATTAGGGGAGGTATGCAAAATATTAGCAACAGCTAATCAAGGGGAACTACTGCGTGCAGGTTTAAAAGTAGCTATTGTTGGACGGCCAAATGTCGGAAAATCTAGTTTATTAAATGCCTGGAGTCGAAGCGATCGCGCCATTGTCACCGATTTACCTGGCACTACCCGCGATGTGGTCGAATCCCAGTTAGTGGTGGGGGGAATTCCTGTGCAGGTGCTAGATACCGCAGGGATTCGGGAAACCGTTGATCAAGTAGAAAAAATTGGCGTAGAGCGATCGCGCCGCGCCGCAGAAATGGCTGATTTAATTTTACTAGTAATTGAGGCAACTACTGGTTGGAGTACAGAAGACCAAGAAATTTATGAGCAAGTCAAGCACCGTCCCCATCTTTTAGTAATTAACAAAACTGACTTAGCTCCAGCAGAAAAAGTCTCTTTTCCTGAAAGTATTGAACGGGTAGTTTCGGCTGTTGCTAGCAAAAATCAAGGAATTGAGGATTTAGAAACAGCAATTTTAGCAGCAGTGCAATTGGGAAACATTCAAGCAGCTGATTTAGATTTAGCTATTAATCAACGACAAGCGGCGGCATTAACTAGGGCAAAAATATCCCTAGCTCATGTGCAAGAAACAATTCAAGAACAGTTACCTTTCGATTTTTGGTCAATTGATTTAAGAGGAGCAGTTCAGGCGTTGGGAGAGATTACGGGAGAAGAGGTAACTGAGTCGGTGTTGGATCGAATTTTCAGTCGTTTTTGTATTGGTAAGTAATAGGGAGATTAGTCCTATTTGAATATTTACAATTAAGCCAATATTTTTAAATTATGACTCCTAATTGTCTGATTTATTTAAAAACAACAATATCTAAAGGCTGAAGAGTTTATTGAGGCGTTTGCGAACCCAAACTACAGGATTTTTATCATCTTCTGAAGCATCTACTAAACCCATTTCTCGTAGTTGCTTTTGCCGTTGAGATAATTCATCTTGATATTTTCCTAACTCGTGGACAATTACCTCTGATAAATCTGGATTTTCATGTAGAAGTCTTTCAAATCCCTTCTTGTTAATTACAAACAGAATAGTATCTTCTAAAGCTCGTACTGTAGCAGTACGAGGAATTCCCAGCATCAAAGAAAGTTCGCCAAAAAATTGACCAGCTTCTAGGTTGGTCAAATGTTTATTAATTTTTTCGACAAACACTTCTACGGAGCCAGAAAGTACAATATAAAAGGCATTTCCTGGGTCACCTTCATGAAATAAAACTTGTTCTTCTGGCAGACGTTGTCGATAGCCTATTTCAATTAGTTGTCGTATTTCTAAGTCTGTAAACCCTTCAAAGTAAGTTACTCTGCGCAGTAAATCTTTGACTGATAAAGGCTTGGGATGTTCAGATAACTTGGGCTGTTCCAAGGGAAGAACTTCTTGATTCCTTTTCCTAGAAAGTGCTAGGGGTTTTAAAACTTCAGCGTTGCGTAGCCATAAGTCTCTTTGAGGAAAGGGAATAGTAATTCCTTGTTGATTTAAATTATATTCAATGATAAAGTTTAAAGAGCTTTTTATAAAAGGTTCTCTATCAATTCTACTTACCCATATCCAAAGTTCAAAGTCTAAAGAGCTATCTCCAAAGCCGATAAAATTAACGTAGGGAGCAGGCTCATGGAGAACAGATGGTTCCATGTAAGCAGACTTTAATAAGATTTCCGTTACTACTACTGTATCACTGCCATAAGCAACACCTACGGGGATGTGAATACGAGCAGTGTAGTTATCATAGCTCCAGTTGAGAACTCTATTATCAACAATACTACTATTGGGAACTACAATGTATCCCCCTTCCCTAGTACGAATTATCATCGAACGTAGAGAGACTTCTTTGACATATCCCGACATACCATCAAATTCAATGAAGTCTCCAACTTTGATAGTTCTCTCAAAAAGCAGAGTAAGACCACTAACGAAGTTTTTGGTTATATCTTGAAGACCAAAGCCAATACCAATTCCTAAACCTCCAGCCACCACAGCTAAAGAGTTTAAGTCTAAGCCATTAGCGTGTAAAACAATTAGACAACCTAAAGTACCAATAGCATAGCTAATGATGGTTGCGATCGCTTCTCGGTTTCCTTCATCAATTCTCAGTCTGACCAGCAGCCTTCCTTTGAGAAAATTTCTCATAGCGCTGGCGAGAAAAACAACTATTACTAACCATAGAATTACTTTAAGTATTGAAATTAGTGATATGTCTTCTTCACCAATGCTGAGAATAGTTCTGGTAAAAAGACTCAATATCTTTTGTAGAAATTCCTGTGCAAATTCAATCATATAATTACTGCCAAAATTGATTCTCAGTTAGTTGCCAGAGACAAATATTACTTAAGATATAAAGGTTTAGATATCAAAAGCTCATCAGTTTGCTTATGGATCTAGGTAGTTTTGACAGAGTGAATTTCAAACAAAGAAATTATTCATCGATAGAATAATCAGCAAGAGACAAAATGAATGACCTACTCCAAAGAGAGGTCAAATCAATTTGGGGAAAACTAGTGCATCCCCGAAACTCTATATTATCTTTTTGTCAAGGAGTTTGCCAGAGACTTGCAGAGTAATGTTAGGACTTAACAATATAGAGTGCGTCTCTATCTAGCGAGATACAAAGTCTTGGGTAGTAGGGAGTAGCGTTTCTTAAATTGAATGTAACTCATCAATTTGAGAGACACTATAATTGGGCAAAACTAAAGTAGCCCTCTGATGATTAATATTTATCCTTATCAATGGATAATTGACAATTGATAATTGTTTAATTCGGTATAAGACATCTGACGCTCCGTTGTCGCTACCGCTAACGATATCATTTATGAAGAAATCAAAGAAAATATGTTCAGAGCTTACTCAATTCTCTTCTTTTAAGGAGAGGTAATTATCCATTGTTCATCTAATTTCGGCGTGGAGACTCTCGGTTTTACCGACGAGAGGAAACGCCGCCTAAGATTGTTTTGTGCAATTGAAACTTGTATAATAACAGTGGTCAATGACCCACCCGCGACGCAGCCGGAACAGACAGCCTAACGTGACGAAATCTGTACAATCAGTGGCGCAGAAAGCTCGGTAGACCGGGAAAAGAGGATGGGGCAATGGAAGTCCAACCCTTGAATCAACCAAGCAAAGATTTCTCTAAACACGAGATTTCGACACATCAAAACCGCGCTTGCTAGCGGGGTTAGTCTGTGGAGCCGACGTAAGACCATAAACTCTCGAAGTGGAGGCAGTTGCTATGAAGCAGAAAAGCCTAGCTGTGAAGTTAGGAATCCCTCGAAACACGCGATGGGAGGATGTCAATGAGTTACTCAAGCTCAAGAGCAACTGCTGCCTGCTCAGAAAAATTTGTTACCGACCTTGAGGTGGTCACTGACCACCCTAGATTTTCTAGTTTGTTTAGTTAATTTCGTGGAGAAGACTCTTCATGTTCGACCCTACCGAAATACTCATCAATCACTTTGTTCAGCAGATTAGGGAAGGCTACCGCCGCACCTACGGAGGCTGGAAGTCTGACTATTCAGACATTATTGGCTGGGCAGGTGCCATGGCTTTAGAGAATATCGCTAACAGCGATGCACTTTATCACAACGTAGAGCATACAATCCTCGTTACCTTGGTAGGACAGGAGATTCTGCGAGGCAAGCACATTCGTGAGGGAGGTATTTCTTGTGAAGACTGGATGCATGGCATCATTTCCTTACTTTGCCATGACATTGGTTACGTCAAAGGAGTCTGCCGACAAGACCGACTCAAAGAAAATTTATTTGCCACTGGTGTGGGAGATGAGATGATACATTTACCCCCAGGCGCTAGTGATGCCAGCCTGACTCCTTACCACGTAGACCGAGGCAAACTCTTCATTGAAGAACGTTTTGGCAGTAACCTATTGATTGACGCTGAAGAAATTAAACGTAATATTGAATTAACTCGTTTCCCCGTACCTAAAGACGAAGACCACCAAGATAAAATTAAACTACCTGGTTTAGTCAGAGCTGCTGATTTGATCGGTCAACTGTCTGACCCCCGCTACTTGAAAAAGATTAGTGCCTTGTTCTATGAGTTTGAAGAAACTGGTATGAACAAGCATTTAGGCTATCGTCATCCGGGAGACTTGCGTTATAACTATTCTCAGTTCTACTGGAAAGGTGTCCATCCCTACATCAAGGAAGCATTGGGTTACCTAGAACTAACCCTTGAAGGCAAGCAAATTGTTGCTAACCTTTACGCCAACGTATTTGTGGTAGAACATGATCAACCTTCTGTGGAACAGTCTGTAGGTGTGGCTTAGGCGGTAAAACTAAGTAGGGCTTGCTGAATAAGTCTTGTGGTGAGGAAAGGGAACAGGGAACAGGGAACAGGGAACAGTTTCAACCCTCTGTAGAGAGGAAGATTCT
>JBAUJE010000329.1:0-1677 GCA_049683475.1 Coleofasciculaceae cyanobacterium
CAATCACCAGTTGGTTATCAATGCCCACTTCCCCAAACTCGTTAATGATTACGGCTACTTTCTTACCGTGTTCGTGGGTGAGGATGCGATTGAGGAGGGTAGTTTTGCCTGCACCTAGATAACCTGTGAGAACTGTAACAGGTAAGGTATTGGTGGTTTTCGTTACCATCATCAAAATCTCCGAGGAACTTTAGATAATGATAATCGATCTCACAAAAAAATAACGATTTTTATTCTAAAGCTCAAGTTAGCCCTCTCCTAAAAAACAAATCCGCAAACCCTGATGTTTCAAGGCTTTTGGTAATTTTGTTTCTTTCATTACATAACGGATGCGATTGCCTAGGGCACCAACGTTCGCGTAGCTTCTCGTAGAGAAGCTGATCGCGTCCGTGGAACGCTTCTGTCAAACTGGGTTAAAACCTTGATTTTTTCATTGTCTACAACGGCGTGATTTCGTGGAAATCTTCCAGAGCAATGAAAGAGGGTTGGATACTACTAACCTTCTGCCCCCTAGCTGGTACAAGCAATATTTTCTTAATTTTCAATAGTAAAATAGTAATTTTGAGCCATCAAATACTGAATCGATGCAACTCTTTAATTACTCGTTCTTACTCTAGATATTCACAATTAAACTTGTTATTAACAAAAATCTGATTTCCTCATTAGTCAGAAACAAGATATTCTGCCAGTGCTAGATCTAAATAATTTGCCTCCCCAGCATCACCAGCTAAAACCAGAAAAGGTTGTTCCGGTTCTCCCAGCTGATTCAATACCAGCTTCGCACCAGAAAAATCCTGATGTTGTGTGTACTCATCAACAGTTATAACCGTTGGCACACCCGCTTGTAAGGCAGATTGTAAGCCGTTATAGGAGTCCTCGATTGCTAGACAATTTCCGGCTGGTAAATTCATTTCTCTGAGAACATACTGATAAATATCAGGGGCTGGTTTTTTAACAGGCACAATATCACCAGCAGCAATTACTTTAAACCAATTAGGACTATCTGCACCCAGGTAGTATTTCAATAAGGCAAAAACATTGGGTACAGCCGTAGTGGTGGTAATTGCTAAGGTAATATCTTGATTACGTGCCTCTTCAATCAATCTTTTCACCCCTGGACGTAGAGGAATTGCCCCCTCAGCAATCATTTTTTGATAATACTTAGTTTTTGTGGCGTGTAGGTTGGCAATAAATGTGTCTAAATCTTCAGTGGGCTGGAAGTCAGGGTGGTATTGTTGTAGGTAGAAGCGAATTCTTTCTTTACCTCCAGAAACCTTGAGTAATTCTCCATAGAGAGCAACTGACCAATTCCAATCTTGTCCTGCTTCAGCAAAAGCGTGATTAAATGCAACTCGATGACCATCTCGCTCAGTTTCGGCCATCGTACCATCAACGTCAAAAATTAATGCCTGTAGTTTGCTCATGGATAATAAATAATTGGCAGCTGCTCTAGAGTAAATAGGGGACAAAAGGCAATTTACATGCAGATTAGCCGACAAAATTAATCAGAGCAAGAGAGGGAAAGAGGTAGGAAGCGATCGCTAGCCGGAAACAACCTATGCTGTTACGTTTCTTGTGCAAGAGGTAAGGCTTAGGTCATCCCTATCTAGCATAAAAGAAGATAGTATTGATTCCTTGGAACTATCAGGTGAACATGGTCAGGCGAGAAAAAAACAT
>JBAUJE010000330.1:0-1876 GCA_049683475.1 Coleofasciculaceae cyanobacterium
GTATCGTGCCCCTCGGGAAACTCGGTGAGTATCTTCAAAACCTACCCCATGACTGAAATAATGCACCAGTTTAAGCTATCCTTTACGGCCATCGCCCTAGCAGCCTGTCGGGCTTAGGCCCGACAGGCTGCTAGGCAAATTTTGTAGGATTTCTTCAAAAAGAGTATGAATTGTGTCTTTGGGCGAGAGCCAGCGGGCGATTTCGGCGTCTTTGAGTGATAACGTGTTAATGCAAAGCATTTAAACCTTTTATACGCAGATATTCCACCTCTCCTTGGCTTTTACGCACTTTCTGCAAGGCCTGCGGACAAAGCGGTGGCTGCCCCGGATCGGATGAGGTTGAAGGTTCGTTTTAAATTGTAGGCGGTGCAGACCAGATTCCACTCGCCCGCCACGTTTTCCTTGCCCCGCATGAGGAACTGGCGGAAACGCATGCACTGTTTGATGATCCCGAAAACCGGTTCTACGGTTTGTTTGCGCAAGCCGTAGAGCTCGGCTCCTTCAGGGCTTTTGAGTTTGTGCGCCATACGCTCTTTCGTGCTGGCGTCCTCGCTGAGTTCCGGCTCCGGGGCGGTTCCGAGGATGGTTTCCAGCAAGATGCCGTGGCTCTGTTTGCCCACGGCGAGATAAGCGTCGGCGCCGCGCTCTTCGCAGCCGCCGACATTGGCTTCGCTGTAGTAACCGGTGTCGGCGAGGACGCCGCTGATTTTAAAAACGTTCGCGGCGGCTGCGTCCAGGCTCGGCAGCAACTCCAGTTTATCGTTAGGTCGGTCGCTCACGTGGTTCGAGACGATCAGCATGCTCTGTGTTTCCACGGCCGCCTGGGCATTGTAGCACTGCTCGAAGTGCCCTGCGTTGCCCGCTTTCATGATCCGGCTCTGCGGATCGGTGAAGTTGTATTGGTCTTTCGGATCGGGTGTTGTTTGCTCCGGCTCTTTCGGTTCGGGCCCGCGTGGCTTCTTGCCCGCCTTCCGGGCGGCGTCCCGGGCACGCACCTTCTGCTCGTATTCCTCTTTGCGCGCTGCGAGCTTTTCGGCATGGCGCGACTCGATCACAGCCATGGCTTCTTCGATACGGGCTTTGCGCTCCTCGCGGCGGGCGATCTCGTCGGGCAGATTGAAGGCGCAGTCCTGTTTTTCGGAGCCGTCGCACTGTTCCGCCTTCTCGGTCAAGGCCGCGACTTCGTTTTCAAGTTGTTCGAGCATCTTGACCGCATGCCCATAACTGACCGCACTGTGCTTGCTGGCATTGGCGTGGATCTTCGTGCCGTCCACACTGACCGTGCCCACCTTTTTTAAAACCCCGCTCTGCGCAGCCACTTCCAGCACGTGCACGAAGAACTGCTCGAAAGCTTTGCGGTTGACCCGGCGGAAGGTGCAAATCGTGTCATGGTCGGGATGCGTGCCCGCGCAGATGTAACGCACCGCCACATCGCACCAGCTCGCCTCTTCGATCACGCGGGAACTGAATCGTCCGGTGCTGTAGCAATAAACCAGCAATGCCAGAAGCATCGAAGGTGGATACTGTTTGCTGCCGGTGCCGCGCACGTTGACGGAAAAAGCTGACGTGTCCGACCGGTCCACCACATCCAAGATGAAGTGGACCATGTGGTCTTCCGGCAACCAATCGCGCATATCCGGCGGCAAGAGCATCGGAGTGTCCCGATCAATATTTATAAATCTCTGTGCCATCCTATTGACTAATAAATACAATAGCGTGGATGACCATATCTTTTTAAGAAAAAAATCACACCCGCAGGTCTTAACTAGCAGCCTGTCGGGTCTAAGCCCGACAGGCTGCTAGCAGAAGAGTTTAGCATTATCTACGTTTTTCACCTACGCGGCAATCAACGCACCTCTGGCGAACTCTCCAGAAA
>JBAUJE010000331.1:0-3255 GCA_049683475.1 Coleofasciculaceae cyanobacterium
TGCTGGCGCAGATACATAATTCGGTCAGTGTCGATAACCTCACCTTGAGCATTAACGGTATCTTGAGCAGCACAGCCATTTTCAGTAATTAGTATCGGTAAATCAGTACGACCAACCGTCTCACTTATATGGCGAATGCCCCAATAAAGAGACTCAGGTAAAATATTTAACCAAGGCATATACATCTTCGGATAACCTTTGGGTAAGGGGAGAAACTCATATCCTTGTGTGTTATCAGCTGCTCGCACATAAGTGCCAGAATAAATATTAAAACCTAAAGCGTCCAAAGGTTGATTAATTATCTTTAAATCACCCTCCTTAATATCTGGTGCATTAGCTCCCAATTCCTCTAACAGGGTAGGACTGTAATCACCAGTGAGAGCCGGAAAAATGATGCCACCATTCTGACCACAAACATGAAATGCTTTTTTAGCTGCTTCTATGTCAGCTGAAGACTCGTTAAGGGGAACTGTTGGGGCAAAATTATCTACTAATGCCACAGAACAGGGAACAGGTGAGGCGGCGCGGATTGCCTGACAACCAAGGCCATGGGCTAATAAAGCATGGTGAGAAGTCTGCCATACTTCTTTTTGAGAACTAACAAGCTTTCCCGGAGCATGGGGAGGTTCTTCGTAGAAGCGTTTCACTCGTGTTGGGATAGGCCAGTATTTACCCAATGTTAATTGAAGACCTTTACCCAGTAAATTGACCAAGCTGTCAGGTTTGCCAGCAGCATAGCTCATGTGGGTAAAGCAGGTAATCTCATTAATAGTGAACCAATGGGTGATGCGATCGCCTAAGCGACTGACCACAGCAGTAACATAATCAGCAAAGTCATAGGCCATTTGCCGACTTTGCCAAGAACCATATAAGTTTTCTAGCGCTTGCGGCGAGTCCCAGTGAAAGAGAGTAGCATGGGGAGTAATGCCATGATTGAGTAGGCTTTCTACCAAACCCTTATAGAAATCGACTCCTTGTTCATTAACTGCACCCCGACCTTCGGGAATAATACGAGGCCACGCGATACTAAAGCGATAATTCTTAATGCCTAGTTTCACCATCAGCTGTACATCTTGTTCGTAGCGATGGTAGTGGTTACAAGCCATAGCGCCAGTATCACCGTTAAGTATTTTCCCTGGGGTTTGACTAAAGGTATCCCAAACGCTTGGTTTGCGTCCACCTTCTTCGATTGCTCCTTCAATCTGATAGGAAGCCGTTGCTGCACCCCACAGGAAATCCTCTCGAAATTGGTAACTGACCAGACTGTTCTTCACTCCAAGCTCCCTTATTATGCATTATTTATGTAGTATGGCTAAAAAAGGCGAAACCAATCTTTCCTTAACTGCTAATTTTTATGGGTAAAATGACTAGAATCTATGACTATGTCGGCAATTCTAGCCTTTTGCCGCAAAAGAGCAAGAAGCAATATGTTATTACTTTTTAGGAGAGAGTGATATACCAGAAGCTTTTTTTGCAAAATTTTGTGCTTTCATCGAGAAGGTGCAAATCTACAAAAGGGCTACTGAGGCTGAAGCATTAGCAAGTTCAGCATTATTATCCCCTTAATTTTACGTTCAATATGGGTTTTTCCTCCCAAACTTCAATGGTTATGGGGGAAGGAACTACCTATCTCACTCAATGTAGCTATGATCCTAAGCTGAGTCATAAGCTGCAAAGTCAAAGCTAACTGAGGTTAGGTTATTAAACGTTACTAAGTGCATCAACTATGCTCAATTAATAGTACTTTTGTGCTAATTTATGTGCGCAGAAATTTCTCACCAATTACTAAGGTGGCTATCAGTAGTTCAGCTGACTTTTTACTGGCGGTTTATTACTGCCAGAGTTCCCTCGTAAGTTACCAAGGAAAAACCAATGGCCAGTAGAAACCCCAAGTTGTCTGTTGCTGTTTCGCCTAATGCCAAGAAACAGATTCAGGCATTTCAGAATAAGCATAAACTCACATCCTTATCGAGTGCAGTAGTCACTATTCTGGAAGAATACTTCAAACAAACAAGGAGAGAAGAATTGCCTTCAACAGAAGAATCGAGAGAAAACACCGCCGTTATTGATACCCTGACCAAACGCCTAGATGAGCTGGCAGCCAGACTGGTTGTAGTAGAAGAACAGCTACAAAAGTTTGATTCTATTGAGACAAAAACATCTGATTCGTCTCTTCAAGAGGAGTCAAAATCGACACAACCCCATGATGCCACCTACGGCAGTGGAGAAGCTGGAGAACTCTATCTAGGTTGGGAAGTGCCTGCCAACATTTCTTATGTATTTGAACGCTTCTATACCCTCAACACTGATGAAGCAAGAGCCGCTTTTGCTGATAAATGGGTCAATTTATCTGCCCAAAGTATTGATACAGCTTTGGTTATCTGTTACCAACTTCTCAGCCTAATTAAAGAACAGGAGATGTACAAACTGCCCCAGTGGATGGAGGAAAATAAAACCTATGATTCATTCCAGGACTACTTTGAAGATCGATGCAGGCCGCATTTCCAACAATGGTCAGAACTGGAGTTGACCCACCAGCTTGCAGTTGAAAACTGCCGGCCAGTCCTAGAGGCACTTTTGCCTCAACCAGAGGTAGAAGTAATCAGAAACGGTAGTAGCGAACTCATCTCAGCTAGTAAGACTAAGGCAAAAAAATCTCCGGTTGAACACCAGCTAGAAACTATTCCCACTAGCAAGGAAACAAATAACAAGAGTAAGAAAGCTAAAACCGCAACTAACAAGATTAGCCGTAAAGAAGAGCCAAAGCAGACAGAACCAGCGAAAACCCCTCCCCAAGGCAAAGAAAAACTAATGACCACCGCTGAAGTTAGTCAGTTTTCTGGCCTAACTGCAGCTCAAATCAACCGAGCCAAGCAACCTGGTGCTCTACCCCTAGAAGTATCGGTAGACGGAGAAGTTTACAGTATCGACTATGCCAAAAAAGGGGAAAGGGGCAAAAACCTTTGGTCTGTTAAACCTTTACAAGAGCCAGAACCGTCGCAACCATCAAAGAGTCAGCCTGAATCGAACTCTACGGATAGTCAAGCTTCTGAAAGTGACATCTCAACTTTAGAGTTGACGCAAACTGATATTAGTAACAGGTTAAATGTACCTAGGAGTACTTTTAGAAGAAAGAAAAATGAGATGTCCAACTCAGAGTTTGCCGAGTGGACTCGCTCTAACGATCCCGATGGCATTGCCTGGACTTACTCTCGAGAGTTGAAGAAATATCGCCCTGTCAAATAGGGATCTATC
>JBAUJE010000332.1:0-3994 GCA_049683475.1 Coleofasciculaceae cyanobacterium
CAATCACATCCTCAAAAATGCCAGGATTTTGAGCATCTCGATGCCAAAACCTTGCACTTGTTTGAGCGAAAAAGCGATTGAAATCCTTGTCTGGTATAACTTTTAGATTAATGCAGCAAGCCCTAAGTAGTTAATGGAGAAAATACAAGTAGTGGGTCATGGTTTGAACCGTGACCCATTCTCTATTGCCCCACGAATGTAAATCCAGCAAAATCCCCGACTAGATTTGGAAACGATCAAATCAATTCGCCAGTTTCTTGTAGTGAATGCAGACGCTGGTAAATCCCTTCATGACGCAGTAACTCTGTATGGTTGCCAACTTCAACAATCCGTCCTTGGTCAAGTACCACAATTTTATCCGCATCCCGTACTGTACTAAGCCGGTGAGCAATAATGATAGTGGTGCAGGTGCCTTGAATGCTCCTCATTGCCAACTGAATTGAGCGCTCTGACTCATAATCTAAACTAGAAGTTGCCTCATCAAAAATTAGCACATCTGGTTCTACCACAAGCGATCGCGCAATACCCAGACGCTGCCTTTGTCCGCCTGATAAGCGTACTCCTCGCTCACCAACAACGGTGTAATAGCCTTGAGGCAATTGCTCAATAACTTCATCTACTCTGGCAATACGACAGGCTGCTTGCACTTTCTCAAAGCTAATTTGGGGGCTGCCATAGGTCAGGTTATCTAGCAAAGTACCGTTAAATACGTCCACCTCTTGATGAACGATCGCTAATCTTTGCCGAAAAGGGGTAATGTCTAAATGGCGAATATCCACCCCATCCATTAAGATACGACCTTGATTTGGCTCAAAATAGCGGAATAAGAGTTTTACTAAAGTAGACTTACCCGAACCAGAACGACCGACCAAAGCTACAGTTTCATAGGGTTTAATTAGTAGGTCAACATCCTGTAAAACTGGTCGCCGCGAGTCGTAACTAAAGCTGAGGTGGGAAAATTCAACCTTACCAGTGAATTGATAGGATTTGGTAGGCTCCTGGGCATCTAGAACAACACCGACTGCATCTCTACCCAAAGGCTCTTGCATAAACTCATGAAAGCGAATCATCGAAGCATAGCGACGCGCAAAAGTCTCCGCTAAGTCATTGATAGGTTCAAGTTCTGAGTAGGCAATACTAGAAACCGTCAAAGTTGTAACAAAGTGTCCTAAAGAAATTTCCCCTCGTACCGTAGCCCAAAGAGTCAAACCCAGGACAGAAAAAACACAGGTTTGGATAACAGTTTTTTGCCAAGTCGCTAGTTTAACGTAGCCTAAATGAATTCGATACAAAACGAACTTTAGTTCACGATTTAAGCGCTGTCGCTGTCGCTTCAGTTCTACCGCCTCTGTTGCAAAGGCTTTGACTGTCTTAATGTTGGTGATAATTTCGGAAGTACGACTTTCGGTATTCTCTTGATGTCTATCTACTAGTTGTTCCTCTGCAATCAGTTCTCGCAAATCTTTGAGAGAGAAACTCAAAATAAAGACAAAAGAAATCAGGAAAAAAACGGCAATACGCCATTCAATAAACCAGATGATCACAAAAATACCGACTACCCGCGCCAGTTTGGGAATTAATTGTCCTGCTATTTCTGGGTAAGTCCAAGTGTGGTTAGCAAGGCCTTTAGCCACTCGTCCAGCAATCCTTCCAGGATTATTCTCGTCGAAAAAATCCAGGGGTAGAGTCAGAATTTTTTCAATTGCTTTCTGAGATTGATCACGACGAGCTCGCAGGGGAACATCCCAGTGAAACCAAGAACTAACCCAAGGCTGAACTGGTGCCCTGACTACAGTGACCAGGAAGATTATACCCAGTAGTACTATTAAAGAGAAGGATTGATTAACTTGAGCCTGAGTAAGGACAGCCGTACTCTCTACCAAGCTTTGCATCGCTTGATCTAGAGGCTGATTAGAAAGAACATTAAGAATTTGCCCAATTACGTAGGGTACAACTAGATCAAGAATTTCTAAGCTACTGGCAGCAGCAATACTAAAAATAGACATGCCCCAGTAGGGGCGGTAGTAGTTGAGGATGTCCTGAAATCTTGCCATGATGCTCCCAGCATTGCCGGACTGACATAAAATCAATATTAAATAGATATTTTTGCCAGCCCACGCTTATACTACAATACTACAGTGTAATACAAAATTTCAGTCACTGATCAACTAGCTTGATTTCAAGGAAGAAACAAAGAGCTGTCCTAGTGATGAATGTCTAAATTTAAGACATAGTGACCAAACATCAGTTGACCAGACCAAAGCTCATATTCCAACCTTAGGTTTTGGGGCAAAGGACGACCTTCTAGCCGTAAGGAGCGAGTATAATTGCGTAGCTGAAATGACTGGTATCCCTGAAGAAAATCCCTCTGGCACCAATAACGGCTGATGCCGTAAACCCCCTGTTCCCAAAGATGGCGATAACTCAACTTACCCTGTTCCTGCATAGTCATAATCACTCGGTAAGGCGAGATTTCTAGCCACAGCAATCGAGATGTTTGAGGGGTTGGTCGGCTGGGATGGTTGTTTCTTGAAGCACTTTCATTTAATCCTCCTATGTCAGCAGCAGCTTCGCCGGTGGTAGTTAACTCCGGTTCTAAATCAGGAAGATTAGGCTCTTTGAGCAGCAGGTGGAATTTTTCTTGGTCTTTTTGGTAGAGTGTGGCGGCAGTTTCAACGGTAGACCAAATAGGCAAATCGAGGGATAGGAGGGAAAGAGAGACAGGAACACGGTTGTTGGTCAGCATGAAAAGTTAGAAAAAAAGTGACAACTAGCAGAGCTTGAAACTTTAATGGTAAGGTTGCTTACGAAGTTCTTAGCGTATTTTCAAAAAAATTTGAGATACTACTTGTCAATTCATCACTTCTTTTAGTACTATTGATAAATGTGACAAGCGTTAAGTTAGTCAATCCTCAGTAGCTCAGTGGTAGAGCGGTCGGCTGTTAACCGATTGGTCGCTGGTTCGAATCCAGCCTGGGGAGTTTTCGTAATGTTAAAGTTATCTAACTTTTAGGTTATATAGTTCTCCTAGATACAGACAATTGTGGTTAGGCGTTGAATTAATCTCAGGAGATCGCTTATGGTTACTACCCCCGTACCAGAGCAAAAGGTCAAGCTCGGCCCAACTAAGTTACTGATTAACAATGAATGGGTAGAGAGTACCTCCGGTAAAAGATTTGACACCATTAACCCCAGCACTGGAGAGACGATTTGCGATTTAGCTGAAGCAGATGCTGCTGATGTGGATAAAGCAGTTGCAGCGGCCAGGAAGGCTTTTGAGAGTGGAGACTGGAAAACAACTTCTGCAACAGGACGGGGTGAACTGCTCTACAAATTAGCTAACTTAATCGAGCAAAACATTGAGGAACTAGCACGGCTAGAAACCCTAGACAACGGTAAGCCTCTCAATCATTCCTATGGAGATTTACAGCTAGTTATTGCCTGCTATCGCTACTATGCAGGTTGGGCTGATAAGGTTCAAGGTAAAACAATCCCCATTAATGGCCCTTATTTTTGCTACACACGCCATGAGCCTGTAGGTGTGGTAGGTCAGATTATTCCCTGGAACTTTCCTCTGTTAATGCAAGCCTGGAAGTTAGCACCAGCCTTGGCAACTGGTAACACAGTTGTCATGAAAACAGCTGAACAAACACCATTATCAGCCCTGCGAGTGGGTGAATTAATTTTAGAGGCGGGTTTCCCCCCTGGTGTGGTGAATATTCTCTCTGGTTACGGCCCAACCGCTGGGGCGGCTATTTCCCGTCACATGGATGTTGACAAAGTTGCCTTTACTGGCTCAACTGAGGTAGGGCATCTAATTATGGAGGCTGCGGCTAAGAGTAACCTCAAGCGTGTCACCTTGGAATTAGCTGAGATCACCCCATGCCTAGAAGGGCAGGGGGTTCCATAAGTTACTCCAACTCTCCCCAGCTCTCGGATAAGTCGAACAAACATAATTGTACGGCTTCTCCTACAGCATCTGGGTTCTTATTGG
>JBAUJE010000333.1:0-1972 GCA_049683475.1 Coleofasciculaceae cyanobacterium
GGCACGATTACCACCACTATCGGTTGCCGTCAAGCGTAAGATACCCCTCTTCTGTCACTCTCCGAAACCTGCAAATACTAAATCCTCAAGCTACCCATCAGGAACAAAAGGAAAATATTGACCAACCACAGCAATTAGCTCATTTAATCCTGTGAGAATAGAGTAATGGATAAGATTTTGATGGGGTAACACTTCTAACCAAGGCCAGAGTAACCCAAAAACCATCAGAGGTTGTAGGATTAAACGACAATTATTTAAAGTCTTTTTCCAACCACTTTCATCACTCCAGAGTCGAGGTTTAACATCTTGGGTGGTATGTTGGGGTAGGGTTTTCGGCGGAGCATTAGAAATATCCAACTCTACCAAAGCCGGACAATTTAAACTAATCATTGTATAAACTGAAAAAACGATTTCCCACCATCTCTCAATATCTTTAAACTGGGTGAAGCGATAATCTGTCCAGCCTAATTCTTGTTTACATTGCCGAAAACCATACTCTACCCAAGTTCTTAATCCCTAAATATCTCCCAGGGTTTGAGTGATTGAACCCCCTAAATTGGTCATGACAAAGGAAGTACTATTTTCCGGTAAAGTTTTGGGGTCAGTGGTCAACTCCCAGTAAGTTAAGCGGTGTCTCTTCCCAAAAATAACCTCACGGATATATCTTATACTTGTTGTTTTGTCGCTAAAAGTTCGGGTGAATTTTCGCCATCGTGTCTTCCTAACCTTCTCCTCTTGCGGCATCCAGACACCATGATTATCTCTAATGGCTACGACCCATGATAAGTTATGCTTGTCTAACGTCCCAGTAAAATGACTCGCTTCTCCATACAGACTATCTGCCAGTACGACTTCGATCTTAAAGCCCAACTCGACCAGTTCTGTAATAATTTCTGTAGCGATTTTTATTTTAGTTTTATAGGTGTCTTCTGACTTTAATGTTCCTTTAGGTTTAAAAACTTGACAAATTAAGGGAAACGTAATGTTTTCATATACACCGTAAGCATTTACTGTCACCATTCCCCGGTCGATTTTTCCCACACTTCCCAGGTATTGACGGCTAACATAGTCTGTTGTTTTCCCTTTTTTTCGCTCTCCAGTTTCATCAATGATTACAACAATAGGTTTTCCTTGTAATCGGGTTAAGATTGTTTTGAGTCTTTTTTCTTTGAGTTGGGCTACTGACCAAGGAGATTGAGCAAGAAAATGATGTAATGATTGTGCTGAGGTCACTCCCACGACTTTCGCTATTTCTGGCCAAGATTTTCGCGGTATGGCTGTCATTAATCCCCAATGTAAGTGTTTGAAGCACTCATAGCTTCTCACTTCGGGAAATAACTCTTTGTAGCGCTCGCAATACTCATCCACGAAGGATACCGTGGAACAGGCATCTCTGGCTAAATGTTTGAGGAGCTGTAATTCTACATCCATTATGGTTTCTGGCTTTTACGCTATTAGACCTCTCTCTTTTTTACTCTTTAATTTCGGAGTGTGACAGAAGAGGGATAGTTTAATTTGTCAGAATTGTTATTGAATTATCTAAGGTGAATTACTCAGAGTGGTTTTCGCAATGTGATAATTCCTAGGAAAAATTTGTGTATTTACTATAGTTTAAGTTGTCAGAATTGTCATGAAATTATCCAAAGTAAATTACTCTGATTAAGCGTGTATTTTGCAGCTTAATCCAGAAACAAGACTTAAATTTGAATAACTTCTACTTGCGCTCCAGCGCTAACCATTTTTTCGCCAACAGGAATAATAGATAAACCATTAGTTCCTGCTAAATTAATTAAGTTACCAGAACTATGTGAACCACCAGCTAAAGAAAATTCATAGCAACCTTCAATTAACTTTAACTCTCCCCAAAGATAGGTTTCTCTTTGTCCTCCAGCGCGCAATTCTTGACAAGCTTTTGCTTTGATAAATTTTGGTTGCCAATCTGTTGTTAATCCAGAAAGTTTCTTAAGTGCAG
>JBAUJE010000334.1:0-12923 GCA_049683475.1 Coleofasciculaceae cyanobacterium
TTGATAATTTCGTTAAAACTTTGTTCTAGAGCAAAAATATCAAGCTTACCGACTAGGCGAAATAAAATAGATTCATTATAGGTAGGAAGTTCGGGATTGAGCTGGTGAAGAATCCACAACCTTTCCTGAGCTGAAGATAGAGGTAAGACATCAGATTTAGCCCTTTTTTGTATTACAGATGTAGTAAATTGCTTGACATCTGTCTGTTTAAGTCGCAAATCTAATAATTCTCTTTGTTCTGGAGAAAGATTAGCAATTCTTTGAGAAAAATTATTGATCATTTATTATGTATAAAACCATAACGCTAGAGACAACAAAAAAAACAACGAAAGTGTATCAATCATTTAAAAACAATTTTTGTTTAATTAAAATTCAACAATTTTTCAACAAAATCTGTGAATCTTGATTACAATAGCTTTTGATTTTACTAAGATGCTCTAAGCTTTCCATGACCCAATCAAACTCTAGACCAAAATCAATCAGGGCCGCAATTTCATCTATTCCGACTTCCTTCAAACTATCTATGATTTTTTGGCAGCTTTCTGGAGTTCCAATCAAAACTTTTCCATTGAAGTAATTCTCAAAACTAAATTCAATTAGATCTTCCAAGTCTTGAGGGGTCATTGTTTCTCGATTAACTGAAAAACTTAATTGGTTTGCTGATTGGACAACCAAATTAAAATGAGTTTTCAGGTAGTTTTTAAAAGGTTCTCTTACTTTTTCTTTGACCGAATCAATATCTTTATCAATAAAAGTATGAATCATTAGAGCCACTTTACCTTTTTGAGGGTCATGTCCATGTTCAGCTAATGAATTACGGTAAAGTGATATTTTTTCAAATAGGTCTTCCAGTCTTTGGTAAAGCGGAGATGTCAATATATTAGCGCCTATTTTACCTGCTTCAATAAATGTTTCTTCAGACAAAGAAGTAATCCAAATTGATAATTTTTTTTGTAATGGCTTGGGAAAGGTTTGCACATTTACAAGGTTTCCATCTCCTCCTTTCAGTTTAACTTCTTCTCCCTTCCAGAGCCGTTGTAAAATGTTAATATCACGCCACATAATTTCTTTTCTGTTAGTATACTTCTCTGGATAAAGAACAAAGTCATTGGGATGCCAACCTGGCGCAAATGATAGACCAATTCTGCCGTTTGAGAGATTATCCACCATTGACCATTCTTCTGCTACTCTAAGTGGACTCTGAAGTGGCATGACCACGCTGCCAGAACGAATTTGAATATGTTTGGTTATCATTGAAATTGCCGCACCAGCGACTGAAGGATTTGGATACAAACCGCCAAATGGATGAAAATGGCGTTCAGGAATCCAAACAGCAGAAAAGCCATTATAATCAGCAAACTTAGCCCCCTCTATTAACAAGCGATACTTATCGTCTCTAGTTGTTGATCCATCACCAGAAAAGTAAAAAAGACTAAAATCCATAGAATACTTTCCTCAACAAATTATGCTAAAAATGTAGCTTTTTCAAAAGTACAGGTAGAAACAAAACTCTTATAAGTAACAGTTCTACCGCTCTGATGGTAATTCGCTAGCTAGTTTTTCTTGAACTTCCTCAACAGATAAAACTTCTATCTCCGCTAATATTTTCTCCATTTCCTCGATTTCTTGCTGTTGAGGTAACTTTTCAGTAATGAAATTAGCTATACCAACTACAGTTGGTGCTTCAGAGAGAAGAGTACGCAAAGGTAAATCAACCGGATAAATTTCTCGCAGCCGGGAAACAATTTTGACAGCTAATAGGGAATGTCCGCCTAACTCAAAGAAGTTATCATATATACCCACCTGCTTAATACCTAGATGTTCTTGCCATAGTTTACTAATCTGTTGCTCTATAGGATTACTTGGTGCGACATAAGTATTAGCCTGAAGTGACCGTGCATGATTAGATTGAGAACTTTTTATTTTTTCAGAATCTAACAATTCCTGGTCTGCAATTAAGTTATCTTTTTGCTCAAGCACAGCTTGCCAATCTTTCGTTGAAACAATAACCTGAGTCAAGCCACTTGATAGGATACGGCTCAACCCATCTAGACCTTCTTTAGTTGTAATACCTGTTCTGAGAGTTTCTAGATGTCGCTGTTTAATACTATCAGGAAGATTAGTTATCTTGGCTCCCATACCAATTTCTTGCCAAGCATCCCAATTAATTGATGTTGTCAAGAAGTCAGTATTAGTAGATTTGGAGTGAGCAAAGGCATCTAAAAAAGCATTAGCAGCACAATAATCAACCTGTCCTACACCACCAACGATAGAACTGATGGAGGAAAAAAGCACCAAGAAATCGATTTTTATATCTTTAAATGTCTGCTCTAAGACTAAGGTTCCTTTTACTTTTGGTGCCATCACCTCAGCTGCCATTTCTGGTGTTTTGAGTTGAATAATTCCGCTACTAACTATTCCGGCTGCGTGAAAGATACCGTTAATTTGACCAAAAACCCGACCTACCTGCACGGCTACCGTTTGCATTTGACCTTGGTCTGTAACATCAGCACTCAGTACTAAAACTTCAGCACCTAGCTTTTCCAATATCTGCACTTTTCTAATTTTGAGGCTAGTGGCATCTTGGTCATCATGGATGGCTAACCATTGCTCCCATTCAGCTTTTGGCGGTAGAGTTGAGCGACTAACTAATACTAGTTTTGCCTGTACACTTTGGGCTAAATATTCAGCAACTGCTAAACCAATATCACCCAGACCACCTGTAATTAAGTAAACTCCTTCTTGGCGTAAAGGTGCTTTATCATCTGCTTTTTCTAAGGGTACTGCTTCATAGGTCGGTAGCCAACGATAATTTCCTCGATAGGCAACGAATAAATCAGTAGAATCAGCAGTAATTTCGCTAATTAGTTGAGTGATTAAGGGTTCTTTGAGTTCGGAAATGGTAATATCAATGTTCTGACAAGTTATATTGGCATATTCTTGAGAGATAACTCGACAACAACCTAAAACAGTTGCTTTTTCTGGCTCAATTACCTCTGTCCCTGTCACTTTTTGAACATTGTTAGAGATAAAGTTAATCTTTACAGGTTGACTCAGATTTTGCTTACCAATCGCCTGAGCTAAGTAGAGCAAACTGTAGAATCCAAGTTCTTGAGATTCTTCAAATGATAGACGAGGAGCAACACTCCATAAATGAGCAATAACAGGAGTTTTACTTAAAGTCTTAATTTCTTGGATTAATGCCTCATAGTGTTCACTAACTTTTGGATTAATACTGTATATGTTGTTACTAATCTGGCTAAATTCTTCGCCAGTTTTTACTTGAATAACAGTATGACCCTGTTCTTCTAGTCGTCGCACTATATCAGAAGCTAGACCCCATTGATCGACAAACACCAACCAGTAAAGCTTCTCATTAGTTGACTTTCTCAAAGGCAATACAGAACGTTTCCAAGAGGGGACGTAAAACCAATCTGCGATATCGGGTTTCTTGTTTAACTTTACCTGGCTATTAGTGGTCGATTCCTCTGGCGGTTCAATCCAGTATCTTTGTCGTTCAAAAGGATAAGTTGGTAAGGGAATGCGATCGCCTTTTTCTTGAGAGTAAAATCCTGACCAATCTATTTCAACTCCTGCTAACCAAAGCCTTCCTAAAGTATGGAGTACCGTTACCCGATCTGATTGTTGGTCTTTAGGATGAGGTAGAGAAGATAGTACAACTTGTCCAGATACTTGCTGTTTAGTTAAAGTGCTTAAAGTTCGTCCAGGTCCAACTTCTAGAAAAACCCTGTCAGTATTTTTCCCTAACTCAGTAATACCTTCCGCAAAACGCACGCTTTGGCGTAGATGACTTGCCCAATAATTTGGATTTGTCGCTTCTTCTGGGGTAATCCAAGTACCAGTAACATTAGAGATAAAAGGAATTTGAGGAGAGTTGAGCTTGACTTGGTTAACTTGTTCCGTGAAAGAACCAATTATTGGTTCCATCATCTGAGAGTGAAAAGCATGGGAAGTATGCAGTAAACGGTGACTTATGCCTTTTTCCTCCAAGTAACTTTTCAATTGTTCTACCGCTTCTAGGGTTCCTGAAACCACACTCAGAGAAGGACTGTTACTAGCAGCTAAGGAGAGATTTTCTGTTAATAAAGGCTGCACTTCCTCGGCTGATAAATATAGTGCCAACATTGCCCCTGCTGGCAGTTCTTGCATCATTTGTCCCCGTCTGGTTACTAAAGTCAAAGCGTCTTCGAGGGAGAAAACACCAGCCAGACAAGCTGCTACATATTCCCCAATGCTGTGACCAATCATTCCTTGGGGTTGCACTCCCCAAGACATCCACAATTTTGCCAAGGCATACTCAATTACAAAAAGTGCTGGTTGGGTAATAGCCGTTTGCTTTAGTTGCAGTACCGCCTGTTCCCTATCTTCCTCCTTGGGATAGAGTAACTGAAGTAAATCAAGATTAAATTGAGATTGAAGAAAAGCAAAGCAGCGATCGCATTCTTCCTGAAAGAATACCTCAGTTTGGTAGAGTTGCCGCGCCATATTAACATACTGCGCTCCCTGACCAGGAAACATGAAGATAACCGACGGTTCACTGGCTTCTTGATATTGAGTAAAAACTCGTTGGGGAGATGATTCTAAAGCTGTAATTGCATCTTCAATGTCTTCTGCTACAACCATCTTGCGATGATCAAATGCTCTACGACCAACTTGTAAAGTGTAAGCCACATCAGCTAGATTGAGTTTTGGATGTTGCTTGAGATGATTAGCTAAATTAAATGTTGCTTTTTCTAAAGCAGAACTAGTTTTAGCAGAAATTAATAATAGTTGAGATTTACTTTTCTTGCTCCCCTGTTTTTCAAGCAAAGGAGCTTCCTCTAAAATTAAATGGGCATTTGTACCACCAAAACCAAAAGAACTAACTCCGGCCCGACGAGGATTACCGTTGGCTTGCCACTCAGACGATTTGGTATTAACGTAAAATGGGCTATTATCGAAGTCAATTTGAGGATTAGGTGTCTCAAAATTAAGACTAGGGGGTAGTAATTTATGGTGAAGTGCCAAGGTAGTTTTAATTAAACCAGCAATTCCTGCCGCTGCATCTAAATGTCCCAGATTGGTTTTCACTGAACCAATGGCACAGTAGCCTTTTTTATCAGTATTAACTCGAAAAGCTTGAGTCATTGCGGCAATTTCAATCGGGTCACCGAGAGGAGTCCCTGTGCCGTGGGTTTCCATATAGGTAATAGTTTCTGGCTCTACATCAGCCATCAGTTGAGCAGTACGAATTACTCTAACTTGACCATCCTGACTAGGAGCAGTATAGCCAACTTTTAAAGCACCATCATTATTAATAGCCGAACCTTTAATCGCAGCATAAATATAATCTCCATCAGTGATCGCATCTTCTAGGCGCTTTAAAACCACAACGCCAATGCCATTACCACCAAGAGTACCATTTCCCTTAGCATCAAAGGCTCTACATTGTCCATCTGGTGAAATTATGCCTTCTGGAGATAGGGTTAATTCATTTTGAGGAACTTTAACAGAAACACCCGCTGCTAAAGCCATGTCACATTCACCACTTAGCAAACTTTGACAAGCTAAATGAACAGCAACTAATGAGCTAGAACAAGCTGTTCCGACGCTAACACTTGGTCCTTTGAGATTTAACTTATAGGAAACACGGGTGGGAAGATAATCTTTATCAACACCAATTAAAGTTTGCAGAAATCCCGCTGATTTGATGAGCTGCTGATGGGGAAATAGGTTATAGAGTAGGTAAGTACTCATCCCCACTCCAGCATAAACTCCGATAGGTCTTTCTTCCCTTTGGGAGTCATAACCAGCGTTTTCTAAAGCTTCCCAAGCACACTCTAAAAAGAGCCGATGTTGAGGGTCCATTACTTCAGATTCTCTAGGGCTAAAGCCAAAGAATGAAGCGTCAAATAATTCCACATCTTCCAGGACAGCGCCTGCTTTGATGGATTGCTCAGAAATTCCGTTAGGTTCTACCGGGGTATTTCTGGAATCAGAATCAGGAAAGACTGAAGTTAAATCTACGCCCTTGCTTAAATTTTGCCAAAAATTATCGATATTACTGCTACGAGGGAAACGTCCGGAAATGCCAATGATGGCAATCTCTAATCCATTAGATTCGCTATTCATAATCTATTGCAATTAAAACTATTTCTGGGCCAATTTCACAAAATGGAAAATTAGATAATAAATTTACAGCAGTTAACTTAGGGGCTCTGTATTTTTAATTTCTTGAAGCGTTGTTGCAGGCGGTTTTTACCTTGAGCCAGTTTATGCTCTATTTCTGCTTCTGCTGTCGGCAATGAATCAGTCCGTCTAGCTTGAGAGAGTTTGTGAGCTAGGGACTTAATAGTTGGGTAGTTAAACAAGTCAACTAATGAAATTAATTGTACCTCATTAGGAAGATTTTTCTTGAGTTCACTATATGATTTAGTAATCAGTAATGAGTTACCACCTATTTCAAAAAAGTTACTGTTAACTCCTACTTTTGCTAATTCCAGAACTTCTTGCCAAACCGAAGCAATAATTTGTTCTATCTCAGTCTGAGGTGCAACGAAAGAAACTTCTAATTGCTTGAAAAAAGCATCTTGAGTAGGTAGTGCTTTACGGTCTACTTTACCGTTGGCTGAAAGTGGTAGAGAACCTAGGAAAACAAAGGCTGATGGTACCATATACTCTGGCAGTTTCTGTTTGAGAAACTTACTAAGTTCTTCAATTGTGGGATGCTGATTATGCTGTGCAACAATGTAGCCTAATAAACGCTCTTGCTTCCCTTCACTCACTACCGTAACTACTGCCGATCGCACATCCCGATGCTGCCTCAAAGTTGCTTCGATTTCTCCAACCTCAATCCGATGTCCTCGAATCTTGATTTGAAAATCAACTCTTCCCAAAAATTCTATGTTGCCATCTGGTAAATAGCGACCTAAATCCCCTGTCCTGTAAAGGCGTTCACCTGTGCGGGGATGGATGATGAAATTAGTATCAGTCTTTTCTTTGTTGCGCCAGTAGCTTTTTGCCAATTGCACTCCAGCACAATACATTTGACCAGGAACCCAAGTAGGACAGTCTTCTAGAATTTCGTTCAAGATGTAATATTTTGAGTTAGCCAGAGGTTGACCGTAAGGAATACTTTTCCAGGCTGGGTCAACCTCCTGAATCAAATAGCCAATATTCCAGATGGTTGTTTCCGTTGGGCCGCCAATACTAAGTATCTCTGCTGCTGGTGCTAAGGCTTTCAGTCGGTTAGGCAAAGAAACAGGTAACCAATCTCCGCCCAAAATTGCTAAACGTAGACTTGAGAATTGGTGTTGTGATGGACTCTCTTCATAATCAAGCAACATTGCCATCATTGCTGGAACTGAGTTCCACAAAGTTACCTCTTCCCTTACCATTAACTCAGCCCAGTGAGTGGGGTCTTTAACCCCACAGGCATCGGGCATAATAATTGTGCCGCCAGCACTGAGAAGACCAAAAATATCATACACAGATAGGTCATGATGCAGGGCGGTAAGGGCTAAAATTCGGTCTTGAGAACTAACATTAAAACGCTTGTTAGTGTGAACGACGACATTAGCAACGTTGCGATGAGTAATCATCACCCCCTTGGGAAAGCCTGTAGAACCAGAGGTGTAGATAACGTAGGCTAAATCGTCAGGAGTTTGGACAGGTTTTAGCGGTTCTTTACTCTCCTTTGCCAAGTCTTCCTTATCTATATATAGCCGCTTCACTTGCCCGGGCCAAGTCAGTTGCTCATCCAACCAAGATTGGCTAAGAACAATCTCAACTTGGCTATTTTCCAAGAGATAGGACAAACGGTCTTGAGGTAAGTTCGGGTCAATAGGTACATAGGCTGCACCAGAGGCGAGAATACCCAGAACAGCAACAATTTGCTCCCAGCCTTTCTCCATCACCACGGCAATTAATTGGTTAGGAGTTGCCCCCAAGGAACGTAGCTTATGGGCAAGTTGGTTAGATAGTTCGTACAACTCTCGGTAAGTCAGGCTGCGCTGGGAGGTAATAATAGCAGGTTCATTGACCCTAGCTGGCACTTGTTTGGCAAACAAACTATGCAGCATTTCCTCTGGAATAGCCGTCTCAGTAGCGTTGATGGCATCTCGTTGCGCTAACTGGTCAGGAGGTATAAGATTACGCCTTGTCTCAACCCAGGCTGACTCTGAACTGGCTAGCTGTTCCAGGAAACGGCAATAAGCCTCAAACATATCTTCAATTAGACCATCAGGGAAGAGTTCTTTGACCACATCCCAGTTAAAGGTTAATTCTCCCTTTTCTTCCCAAACTTGAATATCCATCCAGGCCTGAGAAGCTTGGCTAATACCATAGACCAATTGACCAAAATGGCTGAAGGTAAGGGTTTCTTGGCCAAGGGAACTGAAGCCGAGGGTACTGGTAAATACCACTGGCATAGCGCTGGGGATACCCCCTTTCCTGCGGTTCAATTCCCGAACTACACGTACTCCACTAAAATAGCGGTGTTCTAAATCTCGCCATAGTTGCTGCTGAAGGCGCTGGGAACGTTGAGTAAAAGACTCAGCAGTTGAATTGTCTACTGCTAGTAAGGTGACAGAGGTGAAGTCGCCCAAAATGTCATTGACCTGGGGATGGAGAGGTAGGCGATTAAAGAGGGCGAGATTGATGGTAAATTGGGGTTCTTTGCTCCAAACTGTCAGGATTTCGGCAAAAGCAGCCAACAAAAGTCCGGATGGGGTTAAACCAGTTTGAGCAGCTTTCTCTTTCAACTTTTGCCAGTTATTTTTATCTAATCTTCCCTCATAACGTTGGCAATGATGCTGTTTAAGTTGCTTGGGACTTTTAGCTAGGGGTAAGTCAGGGGCTGGCGGTAAATTATCTAAACGGTTGAACCAATACTCTTGGGAACGCTTATACTGTTGAGTATTTTGCCAAGCTTGTTCTGCCAAGACATAATCCCGAAAAGTAATTTCTAATGGCTTTAATTCTAGTTGGGGATTTTGGTAAAGTTGGAACCATTCATCAAACAGACGAAACAAACTCCAAGCATCAAATACTTGTAAGTCGTAGCTAACATGTAATCTGGCACACCCTTTTTCTAGAAGGGTTAGACGAAAATCAAAGAGAGGCCATTGGTCAGAAGGTAGGACTTGATGAGAGAGGCGATCACGAATTGCTGCTAACTCTTTTTTAATAGTTGCTTGGTCTTTATCTCTTAAGTCTAAAACCTGCATTTGATAAGCCGAGACTTGCTCTAAAACTTGCTGCTGACCGTCTGGTAATACAACAGCCCGCAGCATATCATGGCGCTCAATTAGTTTTTGCAGTGCCTGATTTAATCTTGCTGGGTTTAAATCATTTCCTTCAATTTCGTAATAGCCATGATTTGATACGTTTCCTAATTCTAAAATGCCGCTGCGACCTACCCAGAAAGCATGCTGCATATCAGTTAGAGGGAAAGGCTCGTAGCGAGATTCTGGTGCTGGTAAAACTTCCGGCAGAGAGGTAGAACTAGTATTTTGTAATAGCTTGAGAATTTCTGCTTTGTAAAGAAGTAAAGAGTCTCGTAGTTCTCCAGTTATTACTCCTTGGGGGGCATCAACTTCTAGGGAATTTCCTTGAGTAGATAGTTTTACACCTTGGTTGGCAAGATTAGTTAAAAGGGAATGTAAATTCATGGCTTGAGGGGAGGTTATTAAATTATTATTCTCAGTAGTAATATTTCTGTGATTAAATACTAAATTTCTCTCTTGTTTTTTTCTGCGCGTCTTTGGCAGTATTTGTTTGTGAATTAATGAGACTTTCTAAGGTTAATTGATTAATTAACAGTTCAGCTAGCTGAGATACGTCGCCATCACCAAATAATTTTTCTATCGGCACTTGTATCTGTAAATCAGTTTCAATCCTTCTCTTCAATTCAAAAGCCATGAGGGAGTCAAGTAAAGGAGCAAGCTGCTGTTGAGAATGCAAATTAGTTAATGGTTGTTGCAATGAGTTAGCTAGCCATTTCAGTAGATAATTTTCTAGCTTTTTTTGCCTTTCTTCTAATGCCGTAGTCAGAAGTTCTTCTCTACTTAGAGAAGTGCTTTCTATAGTCAAAACTTCTTCTGAGCTTCTAGTAATTTTTTCTTCCTGCTCAATAATACTAATTGGAGGGGCAGGTTTTCGGCCAAGAGCAACTTCTCCCCAGCGCATTACAGTCGCTGCTGCTGTGGCCGTTGCACCGTTGGTGTAGACAAGAACTAAATCATTTTCCTGAATTTTACCTGCAATTGCCCCGTGGTAGAGATTAGCTAGAGGCAGTACTGGCCCAATGTTGGCATAGCGAGGATAAAGGTTAATGGTGCGCTCAGGAGCAATACCCAATGCTCGCCTACAAACATTAGCATACCAGGGTGTGGGTGTATTGAAAGCAAAAAACTTAATTTGTTCGAGAGTCACCCCAGCTTTAGCGATCGCTTCCTTACAGCAGGTACGGACAAACTCCACTGCTGTTTCGGCCAATGTACTAGCATTCTCACCTGTTCTGGTACGCAGACGGGGCTTACCTTGTTCATCTGTAGCTACTTCGTGTAGGTAGGCTCCACAGGTAGTCGCAGTATGGACTATCTTACTAGCCAATATACCCTGATTAGGTTTGAGGGAACTAACGAGTAAAGCTCCAGCACCATCCCCCATCGACCAAGATAAGGTATCTTGCTCATCGACAGAGTTAGAACCAATCTGAGAAACAACGACTAGAACATTACGGTACTCTCCGGTACGCACTAAAGCATAGGCATTCTGTAGCGCGACCAAAGCACTAGAACAGGTTGATTCGAGGTTCCAGGCAGGACAGTTTAGTTCTAATTGACGAGCAAGGTAGACAGCATGACCTGGCCCCATTTGCTCAGGAAATAGGGAAGCAACAATCATTAACTCCACTTGTTCAGGAGAGAGTTTGGCTGCTGCCAAAGCATCCCTTACTGCGCGGCATTCCAAAGTGAAGGATGACTCATCCGCTGCTAGCACTCGCCGTTCAACATTACCCCGAAAAGGGTCTGATAGATAGGGTGCTACTTCTTGCGACCAAATATCTAAGTCTTGGTGGTCAGATGTGAGGGTAGTTGTCCTTGGTAGCCTCGTTCTTTTAGACTGAGTTTGAGCTGCCAATTCAGGAAATTTTTGTTGCCAGTAATCATTAGTACGGATAATGCTGGGAAAACTGACGGCTAAAGCCCTAATACCAACGGGAAAATGAATCATGTTTCAGTTATCAGTTGTAGCGTTTCTCTTTCTTGATGAGGTATAAAGCTGTGGGATGAGAGGGAACAGGGAATAGGGAATAGGGAATAGGTAAGAAAAAAATGTATCTCACTGAAACAAGAATCGCTATATCAGTTATTGCATTGTTCTTTGATAAATGATTTAGCTAAGAGCAATTACACTAGCTGCGGCGTAGAGAGAAGTGTGACTAATACTTAGTAGCCATTTTTTGATGCCCAATTCTGTGGCAAGAGTGAGACTTTTTTGATGGAGTATTACAGATGGTGCTCCTGTTGGCAACCTAGGTATTTCAATCTCAAGCCAGGGAAGGTTTTGCTCATTTTCTTGACCAAAAATTGTTAGTATTGCTCTTTTGGCTACCCAACGACCTGCCAGATATTGAGTGCGCCTTAAGCCAAACCAAGAAACACTGCGTTCTATTGAAGTAAAATACTGTCTCTCAAACTGTTCTCCAAAGTAGTCTATTTGTTCTTGGATACAGTTAACTTCGATGATGTCTATGCTACGACTGATTACAGACATCTTACCTAAGTCAGCGGACAACTATCCATTTTTTCTCCGTGTGAATCTTACAAAACTACTTAAGAGTGTAAAACCAAATTAGTCAACATGGTATTCATCTTGTTAACCGACTCTATGTACTCGTTTTGTGGCACTGATTCAGCGACAATCCCAGCTCCGGCATTTAGGTAAATATCTTTGCCATATTGGTAAACAGAACGAATGGCGATCGCTAAATCAGCTGTCCCCTTACTGTCTACCCAACCAATACCTCCAGCATAAATTCCTCTTGGTTCATCTTCTAAACGCTCAATCCACGCCAAGGCTTGTTGTTTGTCAATACCAGAAACGGTAATACCTGGAAAAAGTACTTTTAGAGCATCCCATAAGGTATTTCCAGGTTTAAGTTGACCACCGACTTTTGAAGATAGATGCTGCACGCATCGATATTTTTTTATCTCCATAAAGTTGAATACTTCAACGGTTCCTGGTAAACAGATTGATGCCATCTCGCTTTGTGCTAACCAAACCGATAGGGCATGTTCTTTTACCTCCTTAGCATCGGTGAAAAGTTCATCGCTAAGGCGCTCATCTTCTTCTCTATTTTCACTGCGGTGACGAGTTCCCGCTAGAGGATTAGTCACAATTGAACCATCTTCATAGACTTCCATCAATGTTTCAGGACTAAATCCTACTGAACGCACATTTCCTAAATTAAAACAATAGGAACGTGACGAATTATTAGCTTTTGCCCCAGTTACATAGGTTCCCAAAACATCTAAATCACCACTCAACTTGAAAGAACGAGCAATAATTGCTTTTTGTAACTCTGCCTTGTTAATCGCCTCTATTAACGTTTCGACACGATTCTGGTAAGTTTCGCGCCCAGTACTATCAACGTCTAACTGAATTGGCTGGTAATCTGGCAATTTACTATCAAGTAATAGGATATTTTGAATCTGTTTTAAAGACTTAATGCTTCTGATGAATACTCCCTCTGGTGTAAAAATTAACTCCGTTTCCGGAACCATAAAATAGAGAATTTCTTGCTCAATTGCTTTTGAGTAAGAGGAATAGAAGCGAATTAAGTCAAAAGCAATATAACCATAGGCAGTCCAATCTTCTATTAGTAAAGATGATAGTAATTTTTCTGCCTGCTTTAA
>JBAUJE010000335.1:0-3682 GCA_049683475.1 Coleofasciculaceae cyanobacterium
CAGTATAAGGGGGGAGATGGGGATGATGGGGGAGATGGGGGAGATGGGGATGATGGGGATGATGGGGGAGATGGGGGAGATGGGGGAGATGGGGGAGATGGGGATGATGGGGGAGATATTTTGGTAGAGACGTAGCATGCTACGTCTCTACCTATGGCGTATCATTTATTTTGTATTTATGTACTATATAAATGCGCTCCTACTGTACCAGTTGCCAGGAAACCCAAAGCAAACGAACCCCCAGAGACAAAGTCACCAGGGGCAAAGAAAAAATGACTAGAAGTAGCGATCGCTATGACTGACAGTGAAGAACAAGAGCAGTACAACGTCCACGCCGCTGTAGATGAAGAACACTGTTTAGAAATGGAATCTAAGTATGGCTGGATTCTCGTAGATGTTGTACCAACGCGAGATCGACTACTTAAAGTGGATTGTGTTTTTGAAGGCGAACAAACTTCATTTGAGGATGAACGCTATGGTGACTAGAGCAAAAAACTGGATTGTGTATAGAACAGATCGTGCCAGCGCACCAGGTTGGGAAGAGAGACTATTGATGCCTAGAGGGAGCCTGACTGATATCCTTTGGGAGCATCGAACGAACTCTAACAAACTTCCCCAGGTGGGCGATCGGGTTCAAAGGTTTGAAAACTTAGAAGACCCAGGTAATGGCGCTACTCATGCTAAAACTGATGATTGGGTAGTAACAGAGATTCACGAATTCGTTTCACCCACTACAGATATACGGATTTTGGTTTGTTTTTGTCAATACTCGCCCATTGATACGGAATGGCGAGTATTGAAGCGCCTGAAACCAGCTTTAAAGGAGTGATTTTCACCATTGGTGGTCTGGTGTAAGAGTTTCAATTGCACCTTTTTGGGAGTTTCAATCCCTGATAGGGATTAAGGTTGTTTTCCAGGAAGGCTGCAAGCATTGCATGGATGCAAAGAAAGTCAGTTTCAATCCCTGATAGGGATTAAGGTTGTTTTCCAGGCTGCAGAAATTAGTAGAATGTGGTATGTGTGGAAGGTTTCAATCCCTGATAGGGATTAAGGTTGTTTTCCAGTTAGCTCTACCCGCTCTCCATTGATTAAAACGGGTTTCAATCCCTGATAGGGATTAAGGTTGTTTTCCAGGGGAAGGAACAATTCGATTATTACACTGTGAACAATGTTTCAATCCCTGATAGGGATTAAGGTTGTTTTCCAGGGCAGTAATCCGAAACCCTTACTGTATATAGTTTTCAAGGTTCAAATCCGACAATCTCCTCTAATTATATCATTTCAGCCCTTGGGTATGGCAAGACCCCTCTCAAAAAAAACGCTAAAACCCTTACCTAGCAAGGTTTACAGAAAATCCAACAACCTCCAATTTAGCAAAAAGGCTGCAAACCCCCATCCAACAAGGAATACAGCCCCAAAAATCAACCTCTTCAAAAAAACACCTACAGGTTGTCGGATTTACCCTCAAAAAATCTCAATCCAATTAACAAATCTCAACTTGCCAAAGAGCAAAATTCTGCTACTCTAGTTTAATCTATACAAGGCAGAAATCTCCCGGCCCCCAGAAGCTCTTAGACCAGCTCCTGAGAGGCTAACCCCCAAAACTGAACATACCAGTCCCGGAGGCCTAGCTAGTAATGCTATCCCAGGCCACCTCGACTCCTATGGAACAAGTACGGGGTGGCTTAGATTTTGGCCAATTTACCCAAGCCAAATTAAGGTGATAGCTATGTCAAAAAATCTCTTGACATCCGGTTTAATAAATCCCAAAAACCTACCCTTAGAGCAAGTAAGGATAGAAGTCTCCCAACTCCTGACCGTTCCCCTCAAAAACATCGAACGCCTCGAACTTTGGCCTAACCAAATTTGGATTAAATTCTTTGAAGGTCGCGGTAAATTCATCAGTTACCGTCAGTTACCCCTCTGGGCTGAACTAGGCTTAAAAGCAATTCAAAACTGTTGTAATTCCCACCGACTCAAACAACTAGGAGAAATCCTCTTAGTAGAAAGAGACAAGTTTAACCAAAAACCAGAACTAATTGAAAAATGGCAACAAACCATAGAAACCTGGCGGCAAGCCTGGGCGAAAAAAGCCCAGGAAATCAAAGCAGAAGCAGAACGAAACAAACCCCAAAGAGAACACCAACAACAAGCAGAAAAATGGTTGAATGGTTGGCAACAAGTAATTAGTTTTTGTCAAAATCGTCAATCCCTTGACCACTTAGCCGAAGAAATAGAAATACAAAGCCAAGAATTCAACGATTTACCCAAAATACTCAATTCAATCAGACAAACATTGCAGCAACGCTGGCAAGAATTAAGACCAGAAAATCACTGTTTAGGGTAATGACAGAAACGGGTAGGTAACAGTTTAAACAACTGAAGAGTTAACTTCAGGCAGGATGCTTCCGGTCTGCAATAACCAATTCTGATAATTAGTGCCTCCATTAAAAACATGGGCTTCTGTGGTTCCCGTGCCGGTATTGCTCTCCTTAAGACTGATGATGCCGCTGCTATTATTACTAGTGTATTCGTCCATCAGGAAGCCCCACTCATTACCAGTTTCTGCTAGGACGGTTGGGGTTTGTAATAGCCAAGATTGATAGTTACTGGCTCCATTCAAGACGTGAACTTCTGTGGTTAACGACCCAGTGCTACTCTTCTTGATAGCCAAAACATCGGTAAAACCATCGTTGTTGTAATCACCCGTCACAAACTCGAAGTTATCACCAGTTTCTACTAGAATAGTTCCGGTTTGTAGTAGGAAAGATTGATAGTTGCTGGCTCCATCTAAGATGTGGATTTCGGTACTACTCGAACCAGTGCTACTCTTCTTGATAGCAAAGAGATCGGCAACGCCGTCGCGGTTATAATCGCTAGAGGTGAACTGGAAATTATCACCAGTTTCTGCTAGTGGTGTGGCAATTTGTAACGCGAAAGATTGATAGTTGGTAGCAGCATCTAAGATGTGGACTTCGGTACGACCCGCACCCGTGCTACTCTTCTTGATAGCTAAAATATCACCGTCGCCTCTGTAATTTCCAGAGGCGAACTCGAAATTATCGCCAGTTTCTTCTAGGGGCGTTGCGGTTTGTAATAGCCAAGATTGATAGTTATTGGCTCGACTCATAATGTGAACTTCGGTACGACCCGAACCTGTGCCACTCTTCTTGATAGCCACCACATCAGTAACGTTATTCAGGTTATAGTCTCTGGTGACGAAGTCCCACTGACTAGAGGGCGGGGTGACATCGTTGCCAACTGTACTGGGGGGTTGGTTAGTCTCATCGCCAACCTTAAAGGTCTGAGTTTGCAGCAACTCGAAATTATCGGTATCAGCATCAAACACACTGATATCAATGCTCCAGTTGCCAAGTGCAGCATTTGCTGGTAAGTTTACCTGCCAGGTGAAGGGGTCAATGTTTGTTCCATTAATCGTGAAGTTTTCTGAGCCAGGACGGTCATCAAAATCAACAGCATTACCGTTTGGATCACGTAAGATTGCTTCAATCTTGAGGTTCTGGCTGGGTTGGCTGGTGTCAATCTCTGCGTTGAAGTTGACGGAAGTACCTGGTTGATAACACTCTAAGTCTGTTCCTGTCGAGACGAATATCGTGTTACCGAGGCTCGAACCCAGTTGGTAGTTCGTCACCAACTCAGCTCTGATAATTTCTGCTTCCCA
>JBAUJE010000336.1:0-6153 GCA_049683475.1 Coleofasciculaceae cyanobacterium
ACCAATAAGAACCCAGATGCTGTAGGAGAAGCCGTACAATTATGTTTGTTCGACTTATCCGAGAGCTGGGGAGAGTTGGATTAACTTATGGAACCCCCTGCCCTTCTAGGCATGGGGTGATCTCAGACCATAGTATTGAAATAATCTTACTGAAGTATTGAAATTAGGACTTACGCACTCAGACATTAAGAATCGCTGTAACCCTCAGTTAAGAGTTCCCTGTTCCCTGTTCCCTGTATGCCCTAACGACCATGCTACGCAAACCCTATAGCCTAGAATCCTGATTTTTCCGTTTCACTGCGTAAGTCCTAGAAATGATCTTACTGAGTTGAATCACAACAATTGGTAAGCGGTTCTTGAGCAACTGCTTCTAAATCAACATCCTTGAGCAATCTATTCCACTCAGCCTTGAAAATAATATTTTCTGGATTGTTGCGTCGTAGCTGAACCAGGTTGGTCAAAGCATCAAACCAGATGCCTTCGGCCGCATAAATAGCTGGCTTTTCCCCTGCTTGAGATTGCCCAAGTTTCTTTTTGAGCGATTCGTTGAGGGAAACCCTTTGTACCCAACCGTTCACAGCTAGAGCAGAATTCTCATTCAAGTAAGTTTTGAAATACCACCGATAGGGTTTACCTACCTCCAATGGCGCTGCCGTAGATGGTAGCTTAACCCCAATCACACCAGGGGTACTAGCTAAGGGGGTGAATGAAGTTTGATAGACCTGGTTTCCTTTCTCATCCTCTAGCACAAATTCTAATTTATTGTTAGCAGTGATTTTGTAGGGAACATAAAACCAAAAAGTTGGATATTGCTCTGTAGTTAGACCAATCACAGATTGACTTTGAGTATCACCGGAAGTTTCCTCAATTACAGGAACCAAAGCTGTCAGAGGCAGCAGACCACGGACACGGGTTCCTGTAAACATCCGTTGACCTGATAGTTCTTGTTCCGGAGGCGCTGGTGAGCGGAAGTAGCTACCTCCTCCTCTCCGGACCACCGGTCTGCCTCTGTCCTCCTCTTGAGCATAGCTACCTCCTCCTATCCGGTTCTCTGGTCTGCCTCTGTCCTCCTCTTGAGCGTAGATTCTTGCTCCTTCCGCTAGTAAGGAAATATTTTGTTTACTGGCAACAGTAGCTTTTGCCCACTGGGAAAGGTTGGGACTAGTGAGAACTTTGTGCTGATCCGTTAAGCTTGCTGGTAGGTTGGATGTAGAGAGTGAACTCGGTTCGCTACCGAGTGAAGCTTGCGCGTTGTAAACCCCGACAAGGGCTAAAGCAATTGCTAAAGTTTTTTGTGATTGGAGTAACCTTATATAATTCATAGCTTGAAAGCGAATATAGACTACTTTCTAGGACTGGGAAATGCACGATAAACAACAACGCCACTACCTGTAGCTAATAGAGCTAATACTGGCGGTACAAGGGGTACCCAACCACCATGCACCATTAGAATTAAGCACATACCGTAGAGCATCCCCGATGTAATCAGCACCAGTCCCAAGCGTGACCAGCGATTAAAACGCCAAAAAAGTATACCTCCTGCGAGAGACCAGCCCCAGATCCAAAGTACTTCACCCCACTCAGACCACACCCATAAAAGTGGTCGTTCATCGAGAACAGCTCCTAATATCTGACTAACCATTTGAGCATGAACGACTACCCCAGGCATTCGCCGGAATGCCTGACCTTGACTGTAGGGTGTCAAAAAATAATCATCAGAATTTTGAGCCGTCACACCAATTAAAACAATCTTGTTTTTCACCGCTTCAGGATCAAGTTGACCTTTGAGAACTTCGCTCAGAGTAACTTGGGAGACAAAATCTTGTGGAGAGCGATGGAAACGGTAATTAAGCAGTACTTGATGACCCCATTGATCCATCTGTTGGTAGCCACCAGTCTGAGCATCTAAAGGTTTAAAGATTTTTTTCCCCAACTGTAAATACTTATCACCAGTAAATTTGCGCGAAATTCCCTCTGCTTCGAGGTATTGGAATGCTAATTGGCTGCTCAAGGCCCAGGAAGCAGTACAAGGGGAGGTAGGAGGTGTACTCATCGCCAACAGATGACGACGGACAACACCATCAGGGTCAACCACGATATCGGAAAAGCCTAGGTTACTTTTTTTATTCGCAAGTTCTGGAGGCGGTCCAATACCAGTATTATCGAGCTTTGATTGACTTACTTGGCACACAGCAAAAAAGCGATCGCTTCTTTGCAGACGCTCTTTCAATCCCTGGTACTCTGGCTTAACTGGAAAATCACGATAGATATCCAGACCAATTGCTCGTGCTTGGTATGACTCAAGAATCTCTAAGAGTTTTGCTAGTGAGCGATCTGAGAGGGAGGTTCGTGGTCTTAAGTCAGGCTTTTGGGCTTGAATATCTTGTTGGTTAATGCCAATTACCAAAATACGATTATCCGGTGGTTCTGCTGGTCGCATACCGATCAGATGATCAAAGCTTTGCAACTCTAAGCTTTGAAGCATACCTAGTTGTCGCACCACTAACAGTAAGAATGTGGTCATTAGACTGAGTAAAAATACTTTGCCCAGACCGCGTCTACCTGCAAAGATTTGAGCTTTTATTCCTTTTCCTGACTTAGTTGGAGGAGGTACAACCTTTTTCGGCAAAAAATCAACACTACAGTCAGGGGCAAGTTCTTCCTCAACGCTTTCTTGTAAAGCTTGCCAACTTGGTGGCAAAACCGCAGGGTTTTGGCAAATTATTGGTAACCAGGTGGCACAGGGAAATTTATCTTCTAAACCTTGTAATCTCTCCCTGGCTTCGCGCACCGATAAATAGAAAGATTTACCTTGTGCAAAATCTTCTAAAAAGTATTTCAAAAATTCCTGTGCAACTTTATCTGGGACAGGTTCTCGCATAACAACGATTTGAGGAATTTGTAAATTAGCTAGATTGCGTGCTAATCCTAAACCGTCACAGGAGTTAAAAATCGCAATTTTAAGACCCCGTAAAGCTGCTCTTTTTAAAGCGTATTTTAACTGGTCAATGGTTAAACTATCAGTTTTATTAATATAAATCCGACCAACCTCATCATTGTCTTGGCTAGAACTATGCCCAGCAAAAAAGAGAATATCCCAGCCTTGTCGCCACAGTTCATCGGTAAGTTCTTGACGTTGTGGTTCTACTAGAAAACTGACTTGGGCTTCTGGTAGCTGTTCTAGCAAAAGTCGATCTGCTTGGGTATTAATCCCAACACTATTGCCCAAAATTGCTAAGATTTTTACCTGAGGATGAGGTTGCTCAGTTGTTTCTGGGCTCTCATATTCGGGTTCTTCATATTCAGGTGCGCTTAAGGCAATTTCTAGCTTTTGGTAGCGATCGCATAAACTCCACAAATGCCAGGGAAGTCGCCGCAACCAAATATCTTCAGTTTGAATAATTAGGCGTATTTCCTCACTTGGTATTAATTTTTCTAACAATTTTTCTCTGAGGGGACGAAAACACTCTGAATTCAGCCAAGTGTTGAGACGCTCACCCAACTCCTGAGCCGCGTATAGGCAACTCTCAGTTTTGGAGACATTAGTTACTTGGACTCTGGAAGTTTCTAATCGCCCTCTTAACCCCAACTGGCGATATGCTCTTGCCCAATCGCTGTAGCATTGAGGAATTTCTGGGGCAGGGGGCAATCTACCTGTGATTTCTAAAGAGGGACTACGCCCATCTTCTCCAATTTGCAAAGTGACGGCGAATCCCTGCTCAAGGTTATCATTTCCTGCTAATTTAAGAATAACTAGCTTAGCCAAAACAGCTTATCCCCCTCTAACACATTAGTGGCGTAGCATTAGTTATAGATATGATCAAATTACTCGCTCCTTATGGTCGAGTTACTGATCTAAATCACCCTGAGTCTTACACTGGGATGAATTCTCTCTTTCTAAAACTCCTTGCTACTTAGATTCAGAGTACATAGCGTGTACCTAAGAAGCTGATGCAGGTCAAACCATGAAATGTTCAGTAACTTTGGTATCACAGAGAGTCACTTCTATGCTAAATTCTTCTCCGGCTAGACCTCTTAATTGTAATTGAATGTAATTATCATTATCTCTAGCTTGAGCTTCTAGAAAGACTGCTCCGGAGCTATCGAGTACAGTAAGTTTGAGCAGTGAAGGTAAATAAGTTTGCCCACCAGTTGGATGCAGTTGTAGAAGAATATTAGTGCTTTGCTGGGAAGCTGGGCTAAGTTCGACAACCAAAACCACCGGATTACTATCTAGTTGCGAATCTAAGTCTATTTGTCTAGCGCGTCTAACGGTAGCAATTCCAGGTTCTTGCTCAAATAAGGTAGCACTTTCACCACCTCTAAAACTGAAGGCTAAATCATCAGAAGGGGGGTTTAACAAGCTCTCAACGGTCTGCCAACCAGTTTCAAATGTCTCTTGAAACCATTGGCTCAAGTTAACTTTTGCTCTTTCTAGAACCGCTGAGGCTGCTGCGGCTAAAGGTTGCTTTAGTTGATGGTAGTGAGTAATTAACTCTTCAATTGGTCTTAGTTCCCTAAGAGGCAATTCTTCTCTAGCCACTGTTGGGGTGAATCCCAAGACAATTCCTTCTAGGGATGACTCATCGATCTCAACGATAACGTAGCCAATTCTGTCTGACCAAACTTCTGGAGGAATAGGGCAAGTTGACCTATTTGCCTTAAGCGGACGACATTCGATGCGACCAACTCCTGTCAAAGTCAAGTCAGCAACATCAGCACACATGCGCGTAATGGGGTTCCAACTGTCACCTCCAGCAAGATCTGTAGGAATACCCATCATCTGGAGATAGTCATTAACTACATAAACAGCTAAAGTATTTAGTCTTACTTGCTCTGCTTTGGCTGGCGTAGGCTGCTGGTGAGCAAACTGCTCTGCTTGATGCCTTGCCAAGTTGGTAAGGGGTAATGCAAAGCTTAGGTCTTCGGTTTCGTAAAGGTTGTAGGTCATGGCATTATTCTCGCTCTTCGTTGGTGAACCCTTGGCTATTTAAGAAAAACTATTAGCAACAGCAGAAAAGTTTAATTAACTGAAACTCTTCTCATCAGTACCTCTACTATAGATATCCCTCAGATTCACCAAATTTACGCAAGCGAGGTAGACATTGACGCTGATAAAAGCTACTTAAGGTAGAAATTGAGAGATTAAATTCTTCTGCTAAGTCTTTCCAACTCTCTTCTGGGGGTAAGCGTCGCTCAATTAGAAGCCGGCAAGTTACCTTTGGGTTGTTGGTAATATGAATGTGGCTCAGTTCTTGGTCAGTTTTAACCCATTGTTTAACCTCCTCTAGCAAAGGAGGTACATCAGGTTGAGCTGGGAGAATATCAATGGGGTCAAGAATTTCTCCACTTTGACCTGAGCCAGAGTTCTGAGCCTTAGGAGTGACAGTCTTGACTTGCTGCTTTTGCTTGTCTATGAAGAAATCTTGAAGTCGTCGCTTCAGGTAAACATTAAGCCAAGTGATAATGCTGCTACGATCAGGATCGTAGACTCGACCAGTGTTTCCTTCACAGATGTTTTGACAGAAATACACCCAAGTTTGTTGCAGAGCGTCTTGATAGTAAGGTTTGTATTCCTTCCAAAGCTTGCGGCTAACTAGGCGGATAATCTGAGTTAAATTTCTTTGGCGCTGGGCACTTCCTGGTGGATGACTACAGGCTTGTTTAACCAGTTGGCGCAGCTGTTCATCCAGTTGATTCATAGAGTGATCGCTTTTTTGAGTGACATATTTGCTGCTACAACTCTCCAAAAAACTTAATTTTCCCCTAAGTTGCCCCAGATTTAAGGACGTTGCAACTTTAGACAGTTGTTCCTCCTAATCTGAAAGTATTCCCAAAATTTATGTCCTCTGTCAGTTGTCAATTTTAGCGACAGTACCACTAACTAGATTAACGGGTCGTGAGGATTCTCCCCCATTTGCTGTAAAAATTTATCTTCTTGATGAGGCTTGGGGGAGCGATAAGCTGTGTCCTAGAGCGGAGCGAAGGAACCCGCACTATATTTGGGTAAAATTAGCGTCGGGAGGATGCCACCGGAAATCGGGGTTCGGAAGGGGGAGTCGGGGAGCCTCTGGCTTTAAGACATGAGGGGGAACGACTCCCCCTTGCATAGACAACCGAGCCTAACAGCGAGTCATTTGACTCATTCATGCT
>JBAUJE010000337.1:0-13615 GCA_049683475.1 Coleofasciculaceae cyanobacterium
AGCATGAATGAGTCAAATGACTCGCTGTTAGGCTCGGTTGTCTATGCAAGGGGGAGTCGTTCCCCCTCATGTCTTAAAGCCAGAGGCTCCCCGACTCCCCCTTCCGAACCCCGATTTCCGGTGGATAACTCCTTTAGCTTGTCTATTGATTGAGAGGCAAAGCGTAAGATAGCCAAACCTATGGCACTTGTAGTATTTGCTTGTGCTATCCAAGTTGTTTTAGATCTATTGGGAACTAAACAATCAAAACATTAGAGGCACAGACGTAGCAGGCTACGTTTGTACTAGCCTTTTATGTCTGTAGGTCAGTCTTTCAATATACGGTTTAGGTAATTCAAAATCCCAATACCAATAACAATACTGGCAGCAGAAACTAGCCAATAGCCATTGGCAAAAAACCTGGATTGATCCAACGCCCAACCCCCGACTGGCGGCCCAATTAAGTAACCAATAGCCCAGCACTGGGAGTTAATTGAAAAGTAGACACCCCGTAAAGATTCAGGGGCTAACTCTACAACTAGAGTGGAGGCAGAAGGAGTATAACTGACCATAGCGATCGCGAGTACTGCCAACGCTAAAATTGCCCAGATAATATTCCACGTTGTGGCAATTCCCGTCAGCCAAACCAGTACAAAACCTCCACCCCAGAGTAGTAAGGACAAGGTGAGGGCATCGCAACGACTGAAACGATTAAGGAAGCGAGCAACTGGTAGTTGAAACAAAGTGGCAAAAGCAATGTGCCAGCTGAACAAACCGCTGATGGTAGTAGGTGAAAATCCTCCGTTTGACCCTACGAAATTACTAAAATATAAAGGCATCGTGCTTTGAATCTGAGCCAAATAGGTAGTGAAGAGAATATTTACTACAACGAATACCATTAAACGACGATCTGTTAATGCCCTAATCCAACTCTGGTGTAATTTCTGCTTTTTTGCCTGGAAATGATAGGTTTCTGTAATTGCCAAGTAGATAACGGCAAAGAAAACAACAAAAGAAAGACCATCGAGTATAAATAAGGCACGATAATTCTGGGAAGTGGCAATCCAAGCGCCGCCTAGCACAACTCCTAACCCCAAGCCAAGACTGTCGGCTAAGCGCGTAAGAGCAAAAGCCTCATTCCGTTGGGTAGGTTTCGTCAAGTCAGCTACTGCTGCTTCTGTAGCGGGCCAATAAAGACCAATGCCCAAACCCATCAGAAGATTGCCAATAACTAGGGTAGGAAAATTGTTAGTCATAGCCAAAACTAAATCGGCTAAGACGGAAACTGCTGCCGAAAGTAGCAGAGTTCGCCTACGTCCCCAAAACTGAGAGTCAGTCCAGGAACCCCCCAAGAAGCGTCCCAACACCCCAGATATGGAAGAACTACCCAGTCCAATTCCTACCTGCGTTGCTGATAAACCAACCTGATTGACAAAAAAGATTGGGGCATAAAAGAGGATAAAACCTGTACCAATTTGGCTGAGCAAGCGGCCAGCCGCGAGAATCCAGATTTCGCGTCTCAGCTTTGGTAGCCAGGAAATTAGCTTTTGCTTGAGCATAAGGATTGGGGATAAAGGTTCCTTCGGAACAGGTTAAAGGGGGAAGGTGACTCTTTAGGTAACCAGGTCATACATTCTGCAAACACGAACGTATACATCTGTATTCAATACTAGAAAAGTCCTTGTTAAGGCTGTCTTCCAGGAAATCATCCGAGGAAAACTAGCAGAAATCCACAGGCGTTTCTTTACATCAATTTAAATAGTTAATCAATGTTGACAATATTATTATTAGGAACAACTTTGCCCTCTGTTGGAACAATTTTTACCTATTTTGTTCCCCTTGTATTAGTTTTACTGGCTAGTTTGAGTATCAGCTGGGCTTTATCGAGATTGCATTTCTGGCTGATGTGATTAATTACTCTATCAGTTATGTCAGGGTGTTCTATGCCTGACATTTTGTTTGGGTACACCTATGTAGGAAAATAGGGCAGTAGCTAGATTGCAAGTAAGTTCCGAGGTTGCTGTGACAGAATTTTTATTTGTAACTGACTTAGATAACACCCTAGTGGGCGATGATGCAGTTCTTGAAGAACTCAATCAACAACTGAGTAAACATCGCCAGGAATACGGAACTAAGATTGTTTACGCCACGGGGCGTTCTCTTTTTCTTTATCGGCAACTGACTGGGGAAAAGCACTTATTAGCCCCAGATGCCCTGATCACGGCGGTGGGGACGGAAATTTACTTTAATCCCAGCCAGGATACCTTTGACTCGGAATGGGCAGAAGTGCTATCCCCAGGATGGAACCGCGAACAAGTGGTAGCAACTGCTGCTCACTATTCTGATTTGACTCCTCAACCTGATTCAGAGCAAAGTCCCTTCAAAGTTAGCTATTTCCTGTCTGAACAAGCAGCCAAAGAAGTTTTGCCTCGCTTAGAATCAGCTCTTAAGGAACAGGAGCTGAAAATCAAGCTAGTCTATAGTGGCTCCAAAGATCTTGATGTTTTGCCTATTAAAGGAGATAAAGGTTTAGCAATTCAATTCTTGCGGAAAAAGTGGGGAATCGAGGCAGAGAAAACAGTAGCCTGTGGTGACTCAGGTAATGATATCGCCCTGTTTAGTGTGGGAGAAGAACGGGGCATAATTGTGGGCAATGCACGACCAGAATTGCGCCAGTGGTACGAAGAAAACCAAGCTGATTGCCTTTATTTGGCTCAGGCTCACTGTGCTGGTGGTATTTTAGAAGGTCTGTACCACTTTGGCTTCCTTGGCAGTTAGTCAGCTAATTCCTGTAGATAACCTTGTTAGAAACAAGGTGGGATATCAAACGTAGTAGACTTCTTGACTGACGCTAAAGCGTCACTACCGGAGGCAATCGAGTCAGTAACTCTTAACTTGGTTAGTGTACTGTTGTCTTAGGCTAGCCGGCCTCTGCCATCTTCGAGATAATGAATGACAGTGACTAGGAACTAATGATCAGCTATCTCAAGGGGACTGTAGCCAGTGTTCAGAAAAGCACCGGAACCCGTGCCACTCTGATTGTGGAAGTTAACCAGATCGGATACGAGTTGCAAATCCCTAAACGTCTCTCTGAGGAACTACAAAGGGAAATTGGGGAGTCAGTGCAAGTTTTTGCCCATTTGCAAATTCGGGAAGATCAGCAAGTACTCTATGGCTTTGCCAGTGCTGCTGAGCGGGATTTATTTCGTCAGTTAGTGAGTGTGAGTGGTATTGGCTCTCAACTGGCGATCGCTCTTATAGATACCCTGGGACTGCCTAATTTAGTACAAGCAATTGTGACGGGAAATATCCGTACCTTATGTAAAACTCCTGGTGTTGGAAGCAAAACTGCTGAAAGAATTGCTTTGGAACTAAAAACCAAGCTGGCAGAGTGGCGTCAGGTGGCTGGAGTAGAGAGCCTAGCTTCTGCTACTGGACCTGCACCAGCAATTATAGAAGACGTGGAAATGACTTTACTTGCCTTGGGTTATGAAAACAAGGAAATTGCCCAAGCATTGGATGCCATTAGCCAAGATAGCCAGGTGGCAAAAAGCAAAAATGCTGAAGAGTGGATTAAAAACGCGATTACTTGGCTAAGTCAGTGAGTAAATTGCCGCAGCTAAGAGTTAACTGCTCAAAACAAGGTTATCTCTGTGAACAACAGTTTCAGCACCAGCGTATCCTAAAATACTAGGGATTTCTTCCGATTTACGCCCTTGAATCAGCTTGAGTTCAGAACTGCTGTAGTTAACCAATCCTCTGGCAATTTCCACGCCGTCACCGTCACATAGCTGTACTGCTTCTGATGGAGGAAAATTGCCCTCAACAGTGATAATTCCAGCAGCTAATAAGGACTTGCCTCCCTGACAAATCGCCCTTACAGCTCCCCTATCAAGATAGAGTTTCCCTGCTGTGACTAAACTATGAGCAATCCAGCGTTTGCGAGCATTGTCTGTGCGAGGTTGGGGTTCAAACTGAGTACCAAGAGGTTCTCCCTGTAAGATTTGTTCTATTGTTTCAGGGCATCGTCCTTCTGTGATTACGGTCCTAACACCAGCACTAGTAGCAATACGAGCAGCCGCAATTTTGGTTACCATACCTCCAGTACCCCACTGTGAGCCGGAACCACCTGTTTCTACCTCTAGTTCCGCTAATTGCTCAATGCTATTTACCAAAGGAATCGGTTGAGCATCTGGCACCCGACGGGGATCTGCTGAGTAAAGTCTGTCTACATCGGTTAGCAAAAACAGCCAGTCGGCTTCTATTAAACTTGCTACTAAGGCGCTGAGGGTGTCATTATCTCCAAACTTTAATTCCTCTACTGCTACAGTATCGTTTTCATTCACTATCGGGATAACCCCTAGCTGTAATAGTTCCCGGAAGGTAGCACTGGCGTTAACGTAGCAACTACGCTGCATAAAGTCACGGCGACTAAGCAGTACTTGGGCAATTGGTTGTTGCAGGCTAGTAAATAAATCGTCGTATATTCGCATTAAGCGCCCTTGACCAACTGCTGCTACAGCTTGTTTAAGAGCAATGTTTTGAGGTCGCGATTTTAACCCTAACCTCCCACAGCCAACTCCGACAGCTCCTGATGAAACCAACACAATACGATAACCTGAAGAGCGAAGCAGGGTGAGGGTTTCAACGAGCTTGGCAATGGTGGAAAGAGCGAGTTGACCTGTTGCTGGTTGAGTCAAACTAGAGGTGCCAACTTTGATGACAATCTTATGATTGGTCATTTTCAACTAGGCAAAATTTTAAAACGCCCAGCACCTATTTTGGGTTCTTGGGCGCTCTTAAGCAAAGAGAAACGGTTTTTTATATTTAGGGTCTTTATATTAGCTGACCCCACTTGAATTAATATTAAAAATCTCATGAAATCATGACTAAACGAGGTTTTATAATCTTTTCTTTATATTTCGTTTTCTGGGGATTTGTCAGGTTTGTTTAAGTTTTGTTGCTTAGCAGTGAGTGAAACCCCTAAGGCTTGAGATAGCCAAACTTCTAAGTCTCGAATTGGGGATGAATCCCTATTGACATTTGGCTCTATCATTGGCTCGACAAGTATAGTAAACATTCCCAGTCGATTGCCCGCTAGAACATCTGTGAATAAGCGATCACCTACCATAGCTACTTGTTCGACAGGTAGATTCATCGCTTGAACTGCTTTTTTCAATTTGCGTCGTGAGGGCTTGCCAGCCCCAAGCATGTAAGGCAGATCTAAAGACTGGGCAATACCACCGATGCGATTTTGACTGAGATTATTACTCACCAGCCATAGTGCCACCACAGGTCTTACTTGTTCTACCCAGTGCTTTAGTTCTGGAGATGCTTGGCTTGCTCTGATTGGTACTAAGGTTTCGTCAACATCCAGTACAAGACCCTGCAGCTGGTATTGCTGGAGAAGGGCAGGGGTTAGACTCAAAATTGGTCCACCTAAAATCAGATCTGGTTGTAAGTTGGTTATCCAAGACATGAGTATTTGTTAGTTCGTTCTTGATAGACCGTCATTTGGCTACAGGAAAAATGGTAATTTCTAGCAGTGCTTAAGGAGGACAGTTGCTTGAGGGGGTGATAAAACTCCTCAACCTAGACAGTTTTACTGGCTTTGCCTCTGTTGACGAATATCTCTTTTAGATGCTTCATGTTCTGCTAAGGTTTTACTAAACACATGAGAGCCATCGTAGCGAGCAACGAAAAATAGATAGTCAGTTGATTCTGGATTGAGAGTTGCTTTTAAACTAGCCAAACCAGGGCTAGCAATGGGAGTAGGCGGCAATCCCGGATTGAGATAGGTGTTGTAGGGCGAGGGCGTTCTCACTTGTTCATAGGTTAAGGGTTGATCGGCGGTTTGGCGAATTCCCAATCCATATTCTACGGTGGGATCTGTTTCTAGTCTCATGCCCCGTTTTCGACGTTGGGCAAAAACACCAGCAATTAGAGGACGTTCCTCAGCAATTACCGCCTCTTTTTCGACGATGCTAGAGAAAGTTACCCACTCACTCAAACTCAAGTCTGTTTGGTCTTTTGCTTGTTGGTAAAGTGGTAATGCTGCCTGCTCAAATCGCTGAAGCATTTGTTGTATAACCAATTGAGGTGTGACGCGATCGCTTGGCAGTTGGTAGGTATCTGGAAACAAATATCCTTCTAGGTGAGGTAAGTCATCTGGTAACCAGGGAAACTGATCTGAGGGAATCTGGCTAGCTGCTCTGGTAAATTCTTGAGCATTAAAATAGCCCAACGATTCAAAGTAAGTTGCCATTTGCTGTAGTGACCAACCCTCAGGAATGGTAAATGTTAGTTGCATTACCTGACCAGTCCAAATTTTGTCAGCAATTTCCGGCAGGGATTGAGTTGGCGAGATTTGATAAGTACCTGCTTTAAATCCCCCCTGACGATCTTGCAAATTCATCCAATGAGTCCATAACTTCCAAGCATTGTAGGAGCGAATTAAACCAGCTGCTTCTAAATCTTGACCAATCTGCTGAGCTGCTGTTCCTGGTGGAATTTCAATTTGTACTGCTTTCTCTACCTCTGAGTTAGGTGATGAATCCAAATCAGGTGGTGCCTGTGCCCAACTCCACCAGGCCCAACCCTGCCAGAGACTAACGCCCAGTACTATAGGCAGCAGGGCAATATAGTAGAACCACTTGGAGATGCTTCCTAGAGCTTTCATAGAAAAAACTGCTCGATACCCGTACTTTTGTGCAAAATCAGAATAAAAGCGGGGAAGGTATTCGCTGTTTTGCTTAGTTAAACCCCTCCTCCTTGAATATGCCTAATTCCGGCAATTAACCATTGTAGAGGTTGGTAGGTTTGTTAGCAGAGGTATAACCATACCTCCAGTTTTTTTGAAGATATAGCGGTTCTCATGCTTAGTGAAATACATAACTTGTGGTTAACTTTGTTCGTTCCTGCTTAGAACCAACAGCCTTCCACCTCATCTCCATTAAAACTGCATTAAAACTGCTATGTTTTAGCCTAATCCAATTCCTCAAAAAGCCATTCTTCTAGCATTGGCTGCAATTTTTGAAATTCTTCTGGAGAAAGCAACTCAGTTTGACCGGCTTCGTTCTTTTTCGCAAAAAATAGCAGTGGTTCAAGGGGAGTGTAAATCCCAAATTCTTCTTCTTCATGGTAAAAGTTGGCGAGAAGCTGAAACTGATCCGGCTCTAGCTCAACGTCATCGTCTTCAACTTCCACTGTCAGGATGTCCTCCTCTTCCATTTCCGGCAGTTCACCAGAAACAGTTAAAGTAAAGGCTGTGTGCTTCAAGATGAGATTTTGCTCACCTAGAACCGCCTTCGCATCAGAGAAAATCTCCTCAATCTCAGCCTCGTCTTCGAGCAAAGTTGCCTGGGACTCTTCTGTGTCATCATCCCAAACAACTATTTCTACTGGTGAGTCTATTGGCAGAAGCAGAAGGTATTGGCAACCATCCAATTCAAGGGAATGTTCTATGTAACAATCGAGCGATCGTCCTGTTTCGTCCTTGAGCGTAATGTTACCGTTATCAGATTGCCCATTCTCTGGGGGGAATTCGGATGAGAACATGCAGATATGCTGCTACTAAAGCTTAGGGGATGTAGTGGTTTCACCTCTAGGTGACAGATCCAGTCGCTAAATCAAAGATTATAGTACTGGCTTCTCGTTGACTCCCGGCAACCCGTCGGACATTTCACGAGCTTTATTTTTACTTCCCCGTGCTGCCCCACCGGAGAAGGAGTAGAGAAAATTCTTGCTCTACCTACGTTCCTTGAGATTTTTACATACAAGAGGCTGCATGATGAATGCGCATTTCCTTGCCGAGTAACTAGAATCATGAGCTATATGTCGAGGAGGAACTTTACATTGCTCGACAAATTTTTTAGCCCAGGCTTTAGATTATACCTCAGGGAATGACAATACAGGGAAAAAGTAGACAGGGCGTAGGTTTTCGGTGGTGAGTGTGGGAGAGATGTTGAGAACTAGGGGTAGCCTAGTGCTTCCTTCAAGACCTCAAATCTTTCCCCAACCCCTAAAACCGACACTCAACCCTTCTCGATTGTCATAATTTTTTGAATTTTGTCTTGTAGTATTAAGATTTGTTACTTACTTGAGTATTTTGGCTATTAAATTGATTGTTGCTTCCTTCGCTACTCTAGCCTCTGAGGCTAAAGCCGGTGACACTAGCCATTTGCTTAATAGCATTGATACAGTTTTTTCCCAATTTGCCCAGACCGTATTCAAAATACTCTTCTTTAGCATAGGTGGTATGCCACTGATTGTACTATGGCTGATTAGCGGTGCCATCTTCTTTACTTTCAGGATGCGATTTGTCAATATTTGGGCATTTTGGCATGCCATTGAAGTCGTTCTGGGTAAGTATGACAACGTTGAAGAAGAAGGAGAAGTCTCTCATTTTCAGGCTCTTTCAACTGCCCTCTCTGCCACGGTAGGACTTGGTAACATCGCCGGTGTTGCCATTGCCATTAGCTTGGGTGGCCCAGGTGCTTCCTTTTGGATGACCCTAGGTGGTTTATTCGGTATGACTAGTAAATTTGTTGAGTGTACCCTTGCTCAGAAATATCGAGTGGTTAAGCCGGATGGCACCATCTCAGGTGGACCGATGTATTATCTCTCAGTAGGGTTAGCCGAGGTTGGCAACAAGCAGTTGGGCAAGTTTTTGGCTTGTATGTTTTCAGTCCTCTGTGTGATTGGGGCAATTGGTGGCATTTGCCTATTTCAGGCTAACCAGTCCTACGCCGCACTTTCAGCCGTGGTGCCTCTGTTTGTTGAGCGCAGTTGGCTGTATGGCTTACTGCTGGCTTTCTTTGTTGGACTAGTAATTGTCGGGGGTATCCAACGTATCGGCGTTGTTGCAGCAACTATCGTGCCATCTCTCTGTATTGTTTACGTTTTGGTCGCCTGCTGGATTCTCGTACTTAATTTCTCTGCCATTCCAGCCGCCGTTGCCACTATTGTCAGAGAAGCCTTTTCCCCGGAGGCAGTTGAGGGAGGTTTTATCGGTGTCATGGTACAAGGATTAAGGCGTTCTACCTTCTCGAATGAGGCTGGAATTGGTTCAGCAGCAATTGCCCATTCGGCAGCACGCACGTCAGAACCTGTGCGAGAGGGCATTGTTGCTTTGCTTGAACCTTTTATTGATACAGTACTCATTTGTAACATGACGGCACTAGTAGTTGTTATTACCGGAGCCTACAATAATCCTGAATTCTCCCAACTCAGTGGTGCCAAGCTCACCTCAGCCGCTTTCGGCACCGTTATTGATTGGTTTCCTTTGCTCCTAGCCGTCTCCGTCTTTTTCTTTGCTTTCTCTACCCTAATTTCTTGGAGTTATTACGGCGAACGTAGTTGGGATTATCTTTGGGGAGAAAAAAGTTTAATTATCTATAAGGTATTGTTTTTAATGGCTATTTTCCTCGGATCAGTGGTATCTCCAGCTTCGGTGATTAACTTAGGTGATGGCATACTTGTGGCAATGGCATTTCCTAATCTATTAGGTACTTACTTCCTCACGGGTAAAGTGGCAACAGATTTGGAAGACTATCTGCATCGCCTTAAGTTAGGAAAAATGACCAAGTCTGAATAGCTCTGAAAGTTAATGAGGAAATTTGAGGGATTTGACCAAATTCCTCAAATGGTCTGCAATACTTACCGCGTCAGGTTTTTCTCTAGGGATAACTACTTCACCGAAAATTATTGGTAGTCCCACTAGACAGTTTTTTTTGGGTTCTTCAAAAGCTACTTAAATTTAAGAAACACCAACTTGTAGCAAATAGAAAAAGAAATCAAACAAAATAGTTGTACCAAGAATTCAGAAGTTAGACTTCAGGAATAAGTATATATTCCCAATCATCACTACTGTCTCCCCAAACCAAGATAATTTGTATCTGGCTTTTCTGCTTTTATGTAATTCACATTACATTTTGACTAAACAATCCATAAATAGTATTAAATTATCTGTGGGTAGCAAAAAAAAATGCTAAATGCGATTTCCCTCCAAAAGCTCCCAGTAAGCTCAATTCTTGTCTTGAGCAAGAAGTTAGGAGAAGAGAGGGACAAACGTAGCAGCGCAATCTCGAAATTCTATGGAACCAAGTTCAAATTTTTTGAGCAAGTGGTTAATCGTTCTACCGCTTGCTACGCCCATCGCCTTTACTTCTGCTCAAGCGCAGCAGATTCAAGCCGCTGACGATGGCACCGGCACCAGCGTTAATGTCAACGGCAACCAATTTGACATCGACGGCGGCACCCTCTCAGGGGATGGGGCAAATTTGTTCCATAGTTTTGAACTGTTAGGACTAGAGACAGGTCAGATTGCCAACTTTATTTCTAATCTCGGGATTAGCAATATCTTTAGTCGTGTTGTTGGAGGCGATCCCTCTGTAGTTGATGGTTTAATCCAGGTAACTGGAGGTAATCCCAACTTATTCTTGATGAACCCAGCAGGTATTGTTTTTGGCAGCAATGCCCAGCTGAATGTGCCAGCAGATTTCACGGCTACCACTGCTACTGGCATTGGTTTTGGTGGAGATAGTTGGTTTAATGCCTTTGGTGAGAATGACTACCAAAATTTAATTGGCACCCCTACTAACTTTGCCTTTGACTGGGCAGAACCGGGAAATATTATTAATGCTGGCAACCTAGCCGTTGGAGTAGGAAAAAATTTAACTTTATTGGGTGGTAGTGTTGTCAACACCGGACAACTGAGAGCAGAAACAGGCAATCTGGTAATTGCGGCTGTACCGGGCGAGAATTTAGTTCGGATTAGTCAACCGGGACATCTACTCAGTTTGGAAATTGAACAAAGGACAGTAAATGGGCTGTTACCACCCATTAGTCCTCTGGATTTGCCAACTCTGCTAACTGGTGCTGCGGGAATAGTTGAGACGGGGTTAAGCGTCTCACCGAATGGAGTTGTACGACTAACAGCTACTGATGTTCAAATTCCCACTGAGGCAAACACAGCAATTGTTTCCGGTACTCTCGATACATCTACTACCACAACAGGGCTTTCCGGTGGACAGATCAATATTTTGGGTAACCTAGTCGGAGTCTTTGATGCCAACATTAACGCTTCCGGTAGCAATGGTGGTGGCACTGTCTTGATTGGTGGTGACACTCAGGGTGAAAATACTGTGCCAGAAGCTTTGCGGACATTTGTCAGTAGCGGTTCGGTGATTAATGCTAATGCCGGAGAAAATGGTAATGGGGGGCAAGTAATTGTCCGGTCAGATCAAGCGACGGGATTCTATGGTAGCATCAGCGCCCGTGGTGGCAGGGTTGGTCAGAATCCATACTTACCTTCTACACCGGATGAGAATCCTGGAAATGCTGGTTTAGTAGAAATAGTCTCCCAGGGAGACTTAGCCTTCCAAGGTTTGGTTGATCTAAGCTCTGAAGCCGGTACTGGTAGATTATTAATCGCTGCCGATCAGATCACGGTTATTAATGCTGAGGGGAGAACTGATCAAGCAGGAGTAGCTTCAGGTAATCAAATCTTAACTGGGGACAACCCACTAGTTTCCGGTGTTGCTGAGACAGCCTTGGAGGCTCTCAATCGCAATGTTGAGATTCTGGTAAAAGCTGATGATGATATTACCATCAATGATTTAACTGACGGGGAATTGACCTTTGCTCCTGGTCCTGGTGGCAGGATTGAGTTAAGAGCAGATGCTGATGGGGATGGGGTTGGCTCCTTTGCCATGGACAGGCAAAATACCATTAGCGCCCAAAGTAGGGAGGTTGTAATTACCGGAGCGAATGTTAGGGTTGGCTCTCTCGAAACTGGTGCTAGGGATACACCAAATAACGGTGGCTCCATTAACTTAAATGCCGATAACAATATCAGAGCGGAAAACTTGCGTTCTGCTAGTTTGAGTACAAATGGTAATACTGGCAATGGTGGCTCCATTAACCTAACTACTAGCAACGGCAATATAAGAATTAATTCTCTTGATTCCTCTTCAATATCTAACTTAGTTAACCAGAGTGGTAATGGTGGTGCAATTACCTTTAATGCTCCTAGGGGTCAAATAAGTTTTGAGGAATTAACATCGATTAGTAGCAGTCAAAATGCTGGGGATATAGACATTAATGGTGATGTCATTTTAAGCAATGCCAATACCACCATTACGACAACTGGAGGTTTAGTTTCTGGCAATATCACCTTCAATAATCATTTAAACAGTTCAACTAACGGTGCTGGCGGATTGAGCTTGAATTCCGGTAATGGCAATATTACCTTTAACGGCATCGGCAACAGTGAGCCTCTGGCTAATTTAAATATTAATGGTACAGGTACTCTCAGGCTCTCAGGGGAGTACTTTTTACCAGACAACTATACTTTTGACAATCCGATTGTGTTAATTGGCGATGCCAACATTAACTCAACAGAGAACCTAACCTTTAATAACTTGTTAACGGCAGACGATCATAATCTGACTCTAACGGCGGATGAAATTGACTTTAGTGACACTGTTAGAGGTTATGGCGAGATTCATTTACAGCCTTTTACAACTAATCAAGCGATCGCTCTTGGTGGAAATGACAATGGTAATCCCAACATTTTGGAGCTGACAGGCACAGAAATTGGTCTTTTACACAATAGGTTTAGCTTAATTACGATCGGACATACCCGTGGTAGTGGCGAGATTAACCTAGCTGGTGATACAGCTTGGCGAGATCCAACAATCTGGCAATCTCCCTTTGGTGCTGGTTCGATTGATACTACTAACCACAATATTATTGGACACTCTAATGCCTCTATTACGCTAGTTGCCAACCAAGATGTCGCCACGGGCAACATCATTAATTCGGGTAGAGAAGTTAATCTAATTAGTAACAATGGCGCTGTTGATACTACCGCCGGCACTATTGATACTAGTCATACTGGTGATGGTGGTGCAATTACCCTTGATGCTACCGATGGCGTTATCACTGGGGACATCAACTCTAGTTCTGAAGCTGGTAATGGCGGCAATATTACTTTGAGGGGCAATAACTCAGCGATTACTACCCGCCAACTAGATAGTTCGGGAGGCATCAATGGTGGCAATATTCAAATTGACCAAGCTTCTGAATTCAGCGCTGAAGAAATTGATAGTAGTGGTGGTTCAGGAGAAGATGGTCGAGTTGGCTTTAGTTACTCCGATCAAGCTGAATATACTTGGCTGAATAATCCACAAAATAATAATAGTTCAATTGATGTTAATACCTTAGACTTTTTGCTGGCGCGTACAACATTCGTGTCTGAGAGTATAGTCAGAAACCTGTTTCATATCGACGGCTTAGATACTAACACTTCCTCTCTCACTAACAGCTCCATCCCCGTCCGCAGCGCAACCAATGCCGGTAACTCTCAAAACTTACCAGATATAACCGACCTTAACTTTAGTCTTGGAGAGGATCAATCGTATCTCTTTACCTATACAGACGGTGATGTACGTGTTGTTGGTATTGAGTCAGGCTCACCAGCAAGACCAACTCCAGAACACTCAGCAGAGCTTGGCTCTGATTCTGATTCAAGTTCAGCATCGCCAACAGGGGTTTCCGTGAGTGAACCAACTCTAGTACCCTCAGCAGAGCTTGGCTCTGATTCTGATTCAAGTTCAGCACCGCCAACAGGGGT
>JBAUJE010000338.1:0-1879 GCA_049683475.1 Coleofasciculaceae cyanobacterium
TATAGTAAACAGCAGGTGCTTGAAGTCATCCTTGGCATTGCCCTCAAGACTATGCATAACTACACAAACCATCTAGCTCAAACGCCACTTGACAAGGTTTTTAAAGCGCACACTTGGTCTAAACCAATAGCAAACCCTACTTCTACAAAGAACCCTAATAAACATCATTAGTCTCACTACGACGCACCTTGTGTATTGGCATCACCAAAATTTTGTCAACGCGGTTACCATCCATATCCATCACCTCAAAGCGTAGCCCTTGCCATTCAAAATGATCAGCAGCAGTGGGAATACGTCCTAAATGGGTAATTACAAAACCACCTAAAGTATGATAATTACCCCGATGCTCTCCAGGTAATTCCTCAATTTCAAAGAGTTTACGGAAATCTTCTACTGGCAAAATTCCATCTACCAACCAGGAACCATCTTCCCTCTGTACTGCTTGCATTTCATCGGACTGATCAACAGAGGGAATATCACCAATAATTGCTTCTAAAATATCGTTAAGAGTAACTAAGCCTTGAATGACCCCATACTCATCAACCACCAACGCTAGATGGGGACCAGATTGTTTGAATAACTCCAAAACTTTAAGAGCCTTCGTACTTTCTGGTACAAACAAAGGCTGGCGTAATGAAGAGGTTAAATCAAGGGGTTTACCTTCTAAAAAGCGAGATAACAAATCATTGACTTGCACCACACCCAAGACATTATCGATACTACCCTGACAGACAGGAAAGCGGATATGGATGCTACCCATCATCTTGTGGCGGTTTACCTCTGAGGAATTTTCTAAGTCTAACCAAACAATTTCTGGACGAGGTGTCATCAAATCACTAACCCGCCTGTCTCCTAAATGCAAGACTCGATTGAACATTTCCTGTTCAGCTTGTTCAAAAGTTCCTGCCTCAGTACCCTGTTCGATCAAGATTTTAATTTCTTCCTCTGTCACCTCCGGTTCTTTAGATGGTCCAATACCCAGCATACGTAACACTCTGTCGGTGGAGTAACTTAATAGGTGAACCGCAGGGGAAGCGATTCTTGATAAGCATCGCATCTGGGAAGCTACACTTGCAGCAATTTGCTCAGGATTGTTTAAAGCTAATCGCTTAGGAACCAACTCACCTAAGACTAGCGACAAGTAAGTGATTACCAAAACAACCAGAAATAGGGAGATGGCACCTGAGTGACTTGCCAATAGGGGAATTAGTTTTAATTGATTTTCTAGTGATTCTGCGATGGTTGCGCCACCGAAAGCACCGGCAAGAATACCAATTAGGGTAATGCCAATTTGAACGGTGGACAGAAACTTATTGGGAGAAGCGGCTAATTCTAAGGCTATACGCGCTTTGGTATTACCTTGATTGACCAACTGCTGTAAGCGCACTTTTCGTGACGAGACAATCGCCATCTCTGACATGGCAAAAACACCATTGAGAAGGATGAGCAGCAGAACAAAGAAAATTTCGCTAGTTAAAGAAGACATTTATTTATGGGTGATGGGAAAAGCCCATCTAATGTTCTAGTATCAAGCAAGTTATTGACTGCGAATATAACGCTTCTGGTGACAAGCTCTACACTTGGGACAAGACTTCTAAAATGAGGGAGATAGGCAGCGATCCCTTTGCTTCCTGTAAAACAAGTTAAGCATTTGGTTTCCTCATGGCGTTCTCTTCGATAATTCGAGTACTAGAGCAATCATCCCTTACTAGGGAGCTACTCAAGAAGCTCAATAGCCAGCATTCTTTACATCTCAATGGTGTCCCCCGTTTACCCAAGGGATTGGTAGCTTCTGCCCTCAGCAAGGCAGACTCTCGCCATCTCTTCCTCGTCTCTAGCACTATCGAAGAGGCCAGTCGCTGGGCGACACAACTTGAAG
>JBAUJE010000339.1:0-3560 GCA_049683475.1 Coleofasciculaceae cyanobacterium
CCCTGATGGTTTACCCCTAGCTTCCTCCCTACCAGGTGGTATGGATGACGAACGGGTATCAGCCATGTCTGCTGCTATGCTTTCTTTGGGCGATCGCATTGGTAAAGAATTAGTCAGAGGTTCCATCGATCGCATCTATGTTGAGGGTAGCGAGGGTTTAAGTGTTTTAACCAGTTGTGGTGAGGATGCAGTTTTCCTAGTTTTAGCCAGTAAAGCTGTTAAGCAGGGACTGTTGATGTTAGAAATCAAACGTACTATCGAAGAACTGAAGCCTGCTTTGAGCTAATTTATCTGGCAACTGGTTGTAGAACTAATCGTCCCTTAGTTGATATTTACTCAGCAGAAAAAGATAAGCTGTTATGCATTTAAATTAGTATAGGTAGCAACCAAGATGGTCGCACTACAAGAATTTATCAATTATTGATAATAAGCTTTAAATGACAAACAGCTTAATGTATTTAATGGGTAAACTCACTCTATTATTTGATAGGCATTCTCAATTCAGATAAACTGGCAGTTTATCTTATGACCATGCTTAAATGAAGATATCTGCCAGTTGACTACACTAGTTTTTGAGTAAATTGCTAGTGTAGATTATCTATTTAATCAGAGAAAAACTACTCTAATTTAAGCTAACAATCAGGAAGACTATACAGGGTTATATTAGATTATATTGGTCAGTTATAATTAGTTAATATGAAATATCTAAATGTTGACTACAAACCAAAATTTACCTGTAGCCTACACCGAAGTTACCCTAACCTTATTTCCTCTCACCAAAAATTGTTGTTAGAAACCTTTTTGCCGTCTCATCTAACTAGTAGTTCACCAACTTGATTTTGACAGGTTGTTCTCTCTCTGTGTCCCCGTGTCCCTGTGTCTCCGCGTCTTCCCCACCTGTAAAATTTATTTTGGCAGACTACTAGTACCAATTTAAATCTTGCCTTCAGACTCAGTTTGGGAAAGACAATATCGATGAACTGTCTCAATTGACTACTGGATAAGACTTTCCATGCAAAATAATCCTTCACTCAAGCAATTTTCCCAAATGGGTTTTCAAAAAGAAAAACGAATGAAATTTATGCGTTCAGTAGTCGCAGGGACTCCTGGGGCAGGTAAGTCTACCTTCGTTCGGACTATTAGCGATATTGAAGTTGTAGACACAGACCGCAGAGCCACCGATGAAACTGCCCTATATAAAAAAAGAACTACCGTTGCCTTTGATTTTGGTAGATTAGTGCTTGGACCCGACTTAGAAATGCATATCTATGGCACCCCTGGTCAGGCGCGCTTTAATTTTATGTGGGATATGTTAATTCGTAGAGCCCACGCCTATATTTTACTGGTATCAGCTCATCGACCTGGTGATTTTGTTTCTGCCCGTCATATTATTTCTTTTATGAACCAGCGAGTGGAAATTCCGATGATTGTTGGTTTAACCCATACAGATTGCCGAGGAGCACGGACTCACGAAGAGATTATGATGGCTCTCGGTTACATTAACCACAAAACCAGACCCCCAGTCTTGGCAATTAATCCCGAAGATAGAGCCTCAGTAGTAGAAGCTTTACTAGTTTTGATGTCACTTCTGGTTTTGGGTAGTGACGTTAAGTTATCCAATACTCCCTAAAGGTGGAAAATCGAAAATGGAAAATATATAGAAACAATTAACCATTTTCAATTTGCGACTTCTCTATCAGCTTTCTTCCGGTTTCTCAGCACTCCTACCAGGAGATGATTCATAAAGAGCATCTAACTGCTCCCTTGCATCTTCTACTGTCAGTGAACGCATCACCAAAAGTGGCTCGTTAATCTGATTACCTCTTTCATCAAGCATTTCTGGGTGTACTACTCCCATTCTGCTAGAGCTCATACCCCTTTGCGACTTACCTACCGTTGACTGACGACGTTGGACGTCGAAACTCACACTTAACAAGCTACGCATTAAATTAGCGATCGCCAAAAACGCTATGGTAGTAAAAGCTACAAGATAAAGTAGGTGCAACATTTTGTCGTCCTCCAATTTTAAATATCTTGGCTGTAAATTTCTTGTTTAGAAAAATTGACAGAAATTGATTTTTTATCGGTAGTTAGTTCAGCTTATCAAAGACAGCCAGCTATGCGCTTAATCGTTAGACTCAACATTAACTTTCATCCGAGATGTTTGCCTCTGAGTTGGTCGATGTCAGAGAACGCCAGCGCCTCCCCACCTGCCAACACTCATTCAACAATCGGTGCCACGGTACAAAGGTAGTGGTTTCAATGCCCACTTTACCATCAGTAGCCTGAAAGAGCATCTGAGCTGTGCTAACCTCCTGTTGGGCTTGTTTCACCCGTGCCAATAGATCAGATTGTTGCTCCTCACTGAGAAAGCTAACATCTTCATTTTCCAATAAAGAGCGTGATCTGGAAAACCAGTACTGAAAATCTTCTAGGAGTGGTTGCAGTATTGTCTTTAGTAATTCTTGTTCCGATGGTTGGGACTGCGCCATGAATTTAAAGTAAGTTATCTTTCTACATTTTATATTAACCTTCTTCATATTTCTTAACTTTTTTTGGGCTTTGTCCTGAAACAAAGGTCAAAAATAGCCTTCTCACTAGGCTAAGTAAGCTCGGTATCATAGATTAATGTGAAACCACTCAAAAAAACTCTCACCGATGTCCAAATCCGAAGCTCCAGAGCAGCTAGAAAAAATTCATTTGCCCCGCACCAGCGAATCTGAGTCATTAAAGAAGATTCGTCATACAACCTCCCACGTCATGGCAATGGCTGTGCAAAAGCTCTTTCCGGAAGCACAGGTGACTATCGGGCCTTGGATTGAGAATGGTTTCTATTACGACTTTGACAAACCAGAACCCTTCACTGAGCAAGACCTCAAAACCATCAAAAAAGAGATGGACAAAATCATCAAGAGCAAGTTGCCAGTGGTTCGGGAAGAATTACCTCGCCAAGAAGCCGAACGTAGGATTAAAGAGCTTGGTGAACCTTACAAACTAGAAATTCTCTCCGATCTTCAAGAGCCGATTACGATTTACCACCTTGGTGAGCAGTGGTGGGATTTGTGTGCTGGTCCCCATGTGGAAAGCACAGCAGATTTGAACCCCAAAGCTATCCAATTAGAAAGTGTTGCTGGTGCCTACTGGCGTGGAGATGAAACGAAAGCTCAACTTCAACGTATTTATGGCACTGCTTGGGAAACACCAGAACAGCTGAAAGAATATAAGCGTCGCAAAGAAGAAGCCCTTAAACGGGATCATCGCCGACTAGGTAAAGAACTAGGATTATTTATTTTTGCTGACACTGTTGGGCCCGGTTTACCTCTGTGGACACCCAAGGGAACGTTGCTACGCAGTACCTTGGAAGATTTCCTCAAACGAGAACAAATTAAACGCGGCTACTTACCAGTAGTAACACCTCACATTGGTAGGGTGGATTTATTTAAAATCTCTGGTCATTGGCAGAACTATAAAGAAGATATGTTCCCAATGATGGCCGAGGATGAGCAAGCCGCAGCCGAAGAAATCGGCTTTGTTCTCAAGCCGATGAATTGCCCTTTCCA
>JBAUJE010000340.1:0-18252 GCA_049683475.1 Coleofasciculaceae cyanobacterium
CAACTACCACCTCCATGATTGACAAAATTATTGCAGTTGCCCTTGACTTAATGAATCCTAAACATTTAAGAAATTGGTTTGCCAATTGCTGTTACTGTACCTTTTAACAGCGGGAAATGCTGTATTATTCTCAAAGACGTTACGAACAAGCCAAACCTCTTTATTTGCAAGTTCTATCTTAAACCTTGCCCCTTTCCCCCTCTTCACCTACCATTACCCTTGAACCTTGACCCTTTCCCCGACTAGCTCAAGAAGTCTACTCATGAATATCCGTATTGGTAATGGTTACGATATCCACCGACTAGTTACAAATCGTCCCCTGATTCTGGGTGGTGTCGAAATTTCCCACGAACTAGGTTTACTAGGACACAGTGATGCAGATGTCCTAACTCACGCCATTATGGACGCTATGTTAGGGGCTTTAAGTCTGGGGGATATTGGTCATTACTTTCCCCCTTCTGATCCCCAATGGGCAGGTGCTGATAGTCTAGTTCTACTAAGTCAGGTTAACCAATTAGTACAAGACCAAGGCTGGTACATTAGCAATATTGACTCCGTACTGGTGGCAGAACGTCCCAAGCTCAAGCCCCATATTAAGACAATGCGCGATCGCCTCGCCAAAATTCTAGACCTAGAACCTAATCAAATTGGCATTAAAGCAACTACCAACGAAAAGTTAGGTCCAGTAGGTAGAGAAGAAGGAATAGCTGCCTATGCTGTAGCCTTATTAATCAAGGGTGATTGAAGAGGGGTAAAGGGGCAAGGTTAAATTAAACAGTATCTTCTTTGCCCCAAGTCCAATGAACCAATCTACTAGTGCGATCGCCGAAAATACTCCTAGCTGGTCTAGTTTGCTACAACAGTTACTCGACGGTCAATCATTATCTACAGACCAAGCCTCGCGGTTAATGCAGGGATGGCTAAACCAGGAAATTCCAGAAGTTTTATCTGGGGCAATTCTCGCTGCAATTCAAGCAAAAGGTGTCTCTGCAGAAGAATTAGCTGGAATGGCACAGGTTTTGCAATCTCAATCCTTACAGCAGAAAGCTCTTGACCATTCAACCCCAGTTATCGATACCTGCGGTACTGGTGGTGATGGTGCTTCTACTTTTAATATTTCTACTTGCGTCGCCTTCGTTGCTGCTGCTGCTGGTTTGCGGGTTGCTAAACATGGTAATCGTTCTGCCTCTAGTAAAGTTGGTTCAGCAGATGTCCTAGAAGCTTTAGGGATCAACTTATCTGCAGCACCGGAGAAGGTAGAAGCGGCCCTTAACGAGATAGGGATCACTTTTCTCTTTGCCCGTGGTTGGCATCCAGCAATGAAGGCGGTAGCTAACCTACGCCAGACTCTCAAGGTACGAACGGTATTTAATTTACTTGGTCCACTAGTTAATCCTTTACGTCCTACAGGTCAAGTAATTGGGGTATTCGACTCCAGCTTTGTCGCCACGATTGCCCATGCTTTAGCAAAGATGGGAACTCCCACAGCTATTGTCTTGCATGGTAGGGAAGGTTTAGATGAGGCGGGATTGGCAGATGAGACGGATTTGGCGTTGCTTTCAGCTAGTGGAGTAAGGCTGTCAACCCTCAATCCCCAAGAGTTAGGCTTAGCCCCAGCACTCACCAGTGCGCTACGAGGTGGGGAACTTGAGGAAAATGTCATGATTTTACGACAGGTACTACAGGGTAAAGGCACCCCAGCCCAACAAGATGCCGTAGCTTTGAATACCTCTTTAGCCCTGCAAGTTGGTGGTGTTATACCTCTAGAAGACCATAGGACAGGAATACAGATGGCGAAAGAGGTTATGGCTAGTGGCGCTGCGTGGTCGAAGCTAGAACAGCTAGTACAGTTTTTAAAGGATTAGACTTAGCTCAAGCATTGGTATTTAAGTTGTCAGAAGTTGTTGTTTGTATCGAGTTCAATGGAGTACAAGCAGCAACTTCTTGTTATTGTCAGTTCGTTTTTGATTTTTTGCTAAATCACTAATCTGAAAAGAACAAGGCTTAAATTTCTATGTTCTTGGTTATTCAGGTTAAGTATTTACTCAATAAGTGAAATAAAAGTAAAGTTTAAGTGAATTTAACGTGAATTCTATTCACAAAAAGAGAAAAAATAGTATAAAGAGAAGGTCGCATCTAAAAAATCAAGAGAAATGCACGAAAAAAAGTTCACAACCTCAAAAAAAGTTGAGCAAACTCTAGAGAGTCAACAAAGTAATAATCTTTGGTCGGCAATTCCTGACATCGAAGCTGAGCAAGTTGGTGGTGGTCAGTTAGCTGGTTTGGGCAACAATATTTCACCATACGTGGAAGGTAACCTGGCAACTGCCATGCAATATGCTGGAGGCGGAACTGCTCTAGGTATGGAGTATGCCGAGGAAGGTATGCTAGCTGGTTTAACACTTGCTCAAATGATGGCAGCAGCATATCCAGGATTAATCGAGCCATCAGTTAGTGGTTTGACAGGGGGACCGTCATTAGACAACTTTTTCTAAGCAAAGTCAGGTACTTTCTCATACTTTAGGAATGGTTATCGGTAGATTATCCGACAACTTTCCTAGATTAGAAGTTAATTGGTTTAAACCAGCTTTCCGGCTATTAGAGCCACTTTTTCTCTCGCCTAAACTTGAAACTACTGATAAAAGAAGTTTCGGGAAAGTGAGAATAAGATTGTTAGTGGCTTACTGGCTTTTCTCACAGTCAGCAACTTATTATTTAAGTAATAAGTTGCTGATTTTTTTGTTTTAATCAATACCAAAAACGAATACAAATAAAATTAAAAAATCATATAAAACAGTGATTTTAGATACAAAACTACTTTAAAAGTTAAGATAAATGCAAATAAAGCCTAAGATTTTTATAAAACTGTAATTTTTATAAAAAAACCAGGACATTTATAATCAAAGACAGAAAATAAAAATTATACATACAGCGCTATTTAGCAAAAAAATGGACAAAGAAAACCTGTGGTCAACTATTTCCGATGTTGAGGCAGAAGTAACAAAAGGCGGTTTTTCAGATATAGTTGCTCTTGTAGAAGATGTAACCTTCACTAAGGGCGATGTAACAGTAACTATTGACGAAATTACTATTTTTATAGGAGGGGAGTCCTTTCCTGATTTTGGATTAGGGGGAAGTACTCGTCCCTTTGTCGGTTCTATTCCTCCTAGCAGAGCAGTTTATCCACTCGATTAAGCAATTTTGCTACAACTTTTCCTCACCAGCCACGACATCTTTCCCTTGCCACTTAGTAGTAAATTTTTACCAGCTAGCAGCCTACTTTCTTCGTTAGAGCTGCTGGCTGTTTTACTATTGGTTTGATCCCATTGGCAAAAACCCAGATACTTCAGCCGGATGAAATACCAATGTGTTCTCCAACACAGTGAAGAAGACTGCGGTGCTGCTTGCTTAGCTACCGTTGCCAAATACTACGGACGAACTTTTACCCTGAGTCGTATTCGAGAAGCCGTTGGTACAGGTGCTCAGGGAACCACCCTTCTTGGCTTAAGAAGAGGTGCAGAAGCACTTGGATTTAACTCCCGGCAGGTCAAGGCTTCCCCCCAATTGATTGAGCGGCTCAATGAAGCCCCTTTGCCAGCAGTTATTCACTGGAAAGGCTATCACTGGGTCATTTTATACGGGCAAAAGGGTAAAAAATATATAGTTGCAGATCCTGGGGTCGGTATCCGTTACCTGACTCGCCAAGAGTTGGCAACAGGTTGGAGCAACGGCATCATGCTCTTACTTCTGCCAGACGAAAACCGCTTTTACGAGCAATCTGACGATGAGATTGGTGGTTTTGGGCGTTTCCTCAAAAAAGTCTGGCCCTATCGAGGACTTCTTGTAGAAGCACTACTAATTAACATTGTTGTTGGCGTTCTTTCCCTTGCCTATCCTTTTCTGATTCAAATTCTGACTGATGATGTACTGGTGCGAGGGGATATCCAACTGCTAACGACTGTTGCTATCGGTGTGATGGCGATGAGTTTATTTAGCAGTTCCTTTTCACTGGTGCAGTCTAACCTGATTGCCCATTTCGCCGAACGCATAGAATTGGGTCTTATCCTCGAATTTGGACGTCAAATCCTACGCTTGCCCTTGAGTTACTATGAAGCGCGTAGGAGTGGGGAAATTGTCAGCCGCCTGCGGGATATTCGAGCAGTGAATCAACTTGTTTCTCAAGTTGTTATCAGTCTACCTAGTCAATTTTTTATTGCGGTGGTTTCCTTTTGCTTCATGCTCTTCTATAGCTGGAAACTAACCGCTACTGCTACTTTAATTGCTGGGTTAATGACTCTTTCTACTGTCATTTTTCTGCCTACCCTTCAACAAAAAACCCGCTCCCTATTAGTGGCAGATGCAGAAAATCAAGGGATTATGGTGGAAACATTTAAAGGGGCATTAACTCTCAAAACCACTAATGCAGCACCTCAAGCCTGGGAGGAGTTCCAAAGCCGCTTTGGTAGCTTAGCCCGACTCACCCTGAGTACAATTCAAATTGGTATTATTAATGGAGTCTTTTCTCAGTTAGTCTCTGCTATTGGTAGCATTGCCATTCTGTGGTTAGGTAGCTCTTTGGTAATTACTCAAGAGTTAAGCATTGGTCAGCTGCTGGCGTTTAACAGCATGAATCGCAATTTTACCTCCTTAATCATTACCGTAGTGGGCTTTGTCGATGAATTTGCCCGTGCCCAAACCGCAATCATGCGATTGACAGAAGTTATCGATGCTACTCCAGAAAATTCAGAGGAAGGGGAAAAACCTTTTGCTGAAATTCCTAGTAATGTTGACATCATCTGTACTAATCTAAACTTTCATCATGCTGGTAGAATTGACCTCCTCAAAGATTTCTCCCTCACCATTCCTGGTGGTAAAGTTACTGCCTTAATTGGCAAATCTGGTTGTGGCAAAAGTACCCTGGCTAAATTAATTTCTAGTTTGTATCCTTTACAATCTGGTAACATCCGCTTTGGCCTTTATAACCAACAGGATTTAGCTCTAGAATGCCTACGTGAACAGGTGTTGCTAGTCCCCCAAGAGTCACACTTTTGGAGCCGCTCAATTATTGATAACTTTCGCTTTAGCTATCCTCACATCAGCTTTGAAGAAATTGTTACAGCTTGCAAAATCGCTGATGCTGACGAATTTATCAGTCAGCTCCCGGATAAATATCAAACTGTCTTAGGAGAATTCGGTTCTAATCTTTCTGGGGGTCAAAGGCAAAGAATTGCTATCGCCAGAGCGATTGTTACCAATCCCTCGGTACTAATCTTAGATGAATCCACGGGAGCTCTCGATCCTGTTGGTGAAGCCGAAGTACTAGATAAACTGCTGTACCACAGACGTGGTAGGACAACGATCATAATTAGCCATCGTCCCAGAGTGATTATGCGTGCAGATATGATCGTACTGCTAGACAAAGGTAGTCTGAAACTGCAAGGTACACTAGAGGAGTTGCGATCGCTACCAGGAGATCACTTAAGTTTCTTAACTCCGTAATTTCACCTAGATTGCTAACCTGCCTAACTTGTGAGCGTGGTAGAACAGCCTAATTAGTTAGAAGAGCTGAATTTTTGGTTGAACTCTGGGGTGTCACTATGTTTTTATAATGTTTTGCCGCCAGAGTTGATATCATTTTGGCGCTATTCCTTGCACTAAGTAACTAGCTTATGCCTACTCCCGCAGCCAAACCAGCTCTACTCGTCCTCAGTGACGGAACTTCTTTTCAAGGTTGGTCTTTCGGAGCAACTAACACTGCTATTGGAGAAGTGGTGTTTAACACTGCTATGACTGGTTATCAGGAGGTAGCTACTGATCCTAGCTACCGTGGTCAAATTGTCACATTCACCTATCCTGAACTAGGTAATACAGGAGTCAACCCAGAAGACGAAGAATCTGCTCACCCTCAAATCAAGGGAGCAGTTGCTCGTAATATTTGTTGGCGTCCGAGCAATTGGCGTTCTACTCAGTCGTTCCCCGACTACCTCAAACAACATGGTATCCCAGGAATTTATGGCATTGATACCAGATCACTAACTCGCAAACTACGCTCTGCTGGAGCCATGAACGGTGGCATTTCCAGCGAAATCCTGGAACCAGGAGAATTGCTCAAGCGGGTACAAGCCGCGCCTAGTATGGCGGGATTGAATCTGGTTAACGAGGTTACCACCAAAGAAATTTATGAGTGGTCTGAGTCTACAGACCGCCGCTGGGAATTTCACCCAGATGGGGGTGCTGTCGGCGAACCCCTGACAGTTGTAGCAATAGATTTTGGAATCAAGCGTAACATCCTGCGCCGTCTGGCCAGTTACGGTTGTCGTGTTGTCGTCGTACCCGTTGATACCCCACCAGAGGAAATCCTCAAATATAACCCTGACGGGATTTTTCTCTCCAATGGACCAGGAGATCCTGCTACTGTCAAAGAAGGGATCGCAACCACTAAAGCTTTATTGGAGCAGAAGCAACCGATCTTTGGTATCTGCATGGGACACCAAATTCTTGGTCTTTCTCTAGGTAGCGAAACCTTTAAACTTAAGTTTGGTCACCGAGGCTTAAATCATCCGGCTGGTTTAAAGCAGAGGGTCGAAATTACTAGCCAGAATCACGGTTTTGCTATTTCTCCTGATTCTTTAAGTGCTGACTTGGAAATTACCCATTTCAATCTTAATGATCGTACCGTTGCCGGTTTACGACATAAATCTTTACCTTTCTTTTCTGTGCAATACCACCCAGAAGCCAGTCCTGGGCCCCACGACGCTGACTATCTATTTGAGCAGTTTGTCCAGTCCATGCGATCCTATCAACAGACATCGAAAACGGTCAGTTGAGAGTAACAAACACAGCAGCACAAGACACTGTCAGCAAACCTTGCCAAAAACACCTAGGTACTATAAATTGGACAGGAACTTATAATAAGCAGGAAAAAGCATCTATTTTTGTGAAAACAGCGGCGTGTCTGAGCGCCTATTCCTGTTAAAGGTTGAATTATATTCTCCCCTAGAAGCAGGAATACCCAAGCCGTAAGGCAAGGAAACCGCCGTTAAAGGCTGCTTGCAGTTAACGGGGTTTTGATGTCACTAATCTCTTGCTTAAAAGTCACAAACTTGAAAGTAGGAGTGTCACAATAAAGTGCTAAATCCTAGTAGATCACAAGGAGGGGGTTATTCCTGAGCCACTAACCCTGACAGTCAGTTTGAGGGGCACTCGCGAAGTCAGGGAAAAATATCAACTGTTTCGCCTCACTGGGCTGTTGGATGCCTTCTCGGAAGCCACTTTCCGTAAGGTAATTGGTAAATGCATTGATGAGAAACCAGCTCATGTTGTTTTGGATCTTTCCAAGATCGACTTTGTCGATAGCTCTGGCTTGGGTGCTTTAGTACAGTTAGTGAAAAAAGCTCAAACCTCTGGGGGGAGCTTGCAAATTGTAACGAACCCCCGTGTAACCCAAACGGTCAAGCTAGTGCGCCTGGAAAAATTTCTCTCATTGCAAAGTTCTGTTGAGGAAGCCTTAGACCGGTTCAAGGAATGAAGCCAAATGTTTTGTTTGAAAGCCATTCAACCAGTTAAACCAAGCTGGGAAATTGGCTTTCAAATTCTGGCTTCTATTCCTTAACTCTATGCCCAGAAGTACAAAAGACCTCAGTTTCAGCCAAGAAACTGCTTCTGAACGCAGATTTAAGCATATACAAATTTTGCTTGATCTGCGTTCAGCTAATAGATAGCGATCCAAGCCTCAGTTAAATTATTCCTAAAGTAAGACGTACCATTAAACGTGCTGCCTACTTACGTGGCATATTCTGAACCAAGCTAGAGTCTAAACGCTACAATTTAAATGTTGAGGTCGGGCAAAATTTGTGGCATCAGAGGAGGAAGAGAGTTTAAACTTACAGCAACAAGAAACGTCGCTCTCTTGGGCAGAAAGCCGATTCAGCCAATTAAGTGCTGTAGCTAACTCTCCATCCCATCTTCTGCAAATTTCACCTGCGTCTTTGGCATATCTAGGAGACGCAGTTTATGAGCTTTATATCCGAACTTGTTATTTGCTGCCACCTAGACGACTAAAAGACTATCATTGTAGAGTAGTAGACCAAGTAAGAGCAGAAACCCAGGCAGCGATTCTAAGGGAACTTGAACCCTACATTACCGATAGTGAACAAGAAATCTTGAGGCGTGGACGCAATGCCGCCACGGGGAGTCCTCGGCGTCTTGATCCAAAGATATATCAACAGGCAAGTAGTTTGGAGACTTTGATTGGCTACCTTTACCTAACCAATCCTCAGCGCCTGACTCTGCTATTAGCTAATTTAACCCTCGATCCCAACTAGAAAGTCATCAAACTACATTATCAATATGGCTAATCACAATCGCCCAACTCATGCTTCCGGAAAGCCGAAGCTAAGTAATACTAATAGCTTCGAGCGTAAAAGTCGGAAATCATACCAATCTCTAGAAGAGAATACCTCTCGGAACAAACCGCTTCCTACTAAGAAACGGAAACTAAAATTGCCCAGCAGAACTCAAGACAGTTCGGCATCTTTAAAAGAGACAGCACACAAAGAAGCAGCAGGCACTGAACAGCTTGAGCAGCTACTAGAAGAGGAAGACGACTTAATCTACGGACGGCATCCGGTCTTAGCTGCGCTACAGAATCAACGTCAGCTCAACAGGCTTTGGGTGACACCTCAGCTACGTTACGATCCCCGTTTTCATTCCTTGCTTCTCAAGGCTAAGGCAAACGGCACAGTAATTGATGAAGTAGAGCCCCGACGCCTCAATCAAATTACAGAGGGAGCAAACCATCAAGGTATTGCTGCTCAAGTAGCATCCTATTCTTACCAAGATTTAGGTGAGTTGATTGATAAAGCCAAATCAACAACTGAGCAGCCTGTGTTGTTAGTCTGTGATGGTATCACCGATCCCCACAACTTAGGGGCAATTATTCGTACAGCAGAAGCAATGGGAGTTCAGGGTTTAGTTATTCCCCAACGTCGGGCCGCAGGAGTAACTTCTACCGTCAGGAAGGTTGCCGCAGGAGCATTAGAGAGTTTTCCTATTGCTAGAGTCGTCAATCTCTCTCGTGCTCTTGAGGAGTTAAAAGCAGCTGGATTTTGGCTTTATGGAACTGCTGCTGATTCTGGTAAACTCTTACACAAAGTTGAATTCACAGGCCCAGTAGCATTGGTGATAGGCTCAGAAGGTAAAGGCTTGAGCCTACTAACACAACGCTGCTGTGACGTACTGGTTTCAATTCCTCTACAAGGTAAAACTCCCAGCCTTAATGCCTCAGTAGCCACAGCAATGGCATTGTATGAAGTTTACCGTCAACGTTGGTCGAGCATACTATATCTCGATAATTTATCCCAAAATTCTTTGAAAAAAGAAGCGATAAGTAGTATAACGAATTGTAAATAATTCGATACTATAAGCCTGCTTAGTATCTAGTAAACCAGGAAAAAAGGATGAAAGAAGTTTTGATCAACATTCTCCGTTTCTTTGGACTGGCTTGTTGGGTAGAAATCATCACCGACAGCCCCCGCTGTACCTATTATTTCGGACCTTTTTTAAGTAGTCAGGAAGCTGAAGCCGCAAAAGGTGGGTACATTGAAGATTTAGAACACGAGGGTGCCCAAGGCATCGAAGTTACCGTCAAGCGCTGCAACCCGACCAATTTGACAATTGTTGATGACTTCGAGGAGCAGATAGAGCCTGAGAAATTGCCCACCTTCAGCGGACAGCCTTCCTAGCGTTACTAAGAAATACTTCTAGTTGTTAAGAAATAAGGAGACAAGCAAGACAAGGAGACAAGGGGACAAGGAGGTGAGGAGATGAAGAGGTGAGGAGATGAAGAGGTGAGGAGGTGAAGAGGTGAGGAGATGAAGAGGTGAGGAGGTGAAGAGGTGAGGAGTAACAACACTGGACTAAATTCAGCTACCCCATTACTCCATCACTCCATCATCCCATCATCCCATCACTCCATCATCCCATCATCCCCAGTTCCCCCAGCTCCCTCACTCCCTAACCCCTACTCCCTCCCAGCTTGAGAATGAACTTTTAGCCAACGGTCGAGGTCGGTCAGTAGTTGCTCAGGAATTTCCCAGGGAAAAAGATGGGCAGTGTTAGGGTAGCAATGCCATTGACAATTTTGCAGGTTTTGAGCAGTTTCTCGGCTTGAGTGTGCAGTAATATGTCGATCTTCTGCCCCAGCTAGGACAAGAGAGGGGCATTGAATTTTCTCTAACTCAGATAGCCGATTGTACCCAGTTCGCAAAGCATTATTTAGGGCTTTAGTCGCAGATCGAGAAGTTTGTAGATAGGCAGACATCCCTTCAGCAGCAAGATATTTGTAGGCAGTGGGAGTATGCTGTTGAATTAGGTAGCGATAAAGCGATCGCTTGCCAAAAGTTTCTATATTCCATTGCCAGCCTGGTTGCAGACGATTCAAAATTGAAGCGATCCCAGTATAAAGGTTATCGGAGAAGCTAATCGGTGGATGACTACCTCTCGGGCGAGCTGCTGTAGCGATTAAAATTAAGCCCGTGACTCGCTTAGGTAGCCTCAGCGCCAATTCCAGTGCCAAAATACCTCCTAAAGACCAACCCAGTACTAGACATTGAGAAATAGAGTACTTATCAAGCAAGGCTTCTAGATCAATAAGATGATCGGTCATCTCAAAATCAAGACTGGTCTGACTTTTGCCATATCCTCTCAAGTCAGGGGCAAAAGTTTGAAAATTTTGAGAAAGATGCTTGGTAAAAACAGATAAACTACCACCATGACCAGGATGACCGTGGAGACAGAGAATAGGGAAACCTGATCCCTGAATGTAGACATTAAGATCCATACTTTTCATCCTTTTATAAGCGTCAAAGTCTAGTAGACTTCTTGCAGAGGTGGGAAACAGCAACCAGTGTCAATGATCGACTAAATGCAGTACTTCACAAGTCCAAAGGACATTCGATCCATAATTGCCAAGTATGCTCAGGCAAAAACCCTTTGGCTTGATGTCGAAGTTGCTGATTTCCAAACCAGCAAGCCAAGATTGTCCCTGATTCAAGTGCTGGATAAATCACCTGAGTTCGACAGCAATGCCTTTGAGAAAGAGAACTCAATTGCACTAGTTTCAATTTTAGATGTCTTAGAACAATCATCAGTCGTCGATGAGTTCAGGGAAAAAATAATGCTCAACCCTGCGATTGAGAAAGTTTTTCACAATGCCAAATATGACCTGAATTTTTTGGGCAAAAGCAAGGCAAAAAAGGTGACCTGCACCCTAGAGATGGCAAGAAAAATACCTTACTACTTAGTACCTTTAGCCAATTATCAACTCAAAACCTTAGCTGAACAACTATGCCACTTGCCAACTGTGGATAAGACAGAACAAGAAGGGGACTGGGGAAAGCGTCCCCTCACAGCTAAACAGCTACATTATGCAGCAATGGACACGGTTTACTTAGCGCAGGTACATCAACGGCTACTACAACTAGAAAAGCTAATTAATCCAGATCCAACCACAGAAGACATAGAAGCACTCACCATCAGATATCGGCAACTTGAGCAGCAGTGGAAGCAGTTGGATACAGAAATTAACCACATAAAGGAAAGAATTAAAGCAGCAATGGCGGCGCAACAGGTTAGTGAAACGGCAGGTTTCAAACTATCTAACTCCCAGAGAACCACAAAAAAAGTAAATTTTGAGCAGCTATCTCAAGTGACGCAAGCTTTAGGGATCGAGTTAGATTTATCTGTAACTCTGACCAAAGCGCTGCAAAAACAACTAGGAGAAGCGATCGCACAACTGCCAGTACAAGAGGAAGTGAGCATCAACCAACGACTGTCTATCCAAGACCAAGAGGATGAAGAACTACCCTTTTAGATAAAAATTTAGCTCTCGTCTCTGGAATAACCTTCTGCTCTCTTGTTGCAAGACTTACAAATTAATTTTTTGCCTAGAGGAATTAGCATGTCACAAATCAATGGCACAATGATGCAATTTTTCCATTGGTATACCCCTGCCAATGGTCAGCTGTGGGAAGATGTCAAAGATAAGGCAGGGAGTCTAGCTGAGGCAGGTTTTACCGCTATGTGGTTGCCACCCGCCTACAAAGGTCGGGGTGGGGGATACGATGTTGGTTACGGAGTCTACGACCTATTCGATCTTGGTGAATTTGACCAAAAAGGTACAGTACCCACTAAATACGGAACCAAGGATCAATACGTTGCGGCAATTGAAGCATTACATGGTGCAGGCATTCAAGTCTACGCCGATGTAGTCTTCAATCACAAAGACGGCGGGGATGAAAAGGAAAGAGTAATGGCCACCCCCTTTCATACAGATAATCGACTCGATCCCATTGGTCCTTTGCAAGAGATCGAAATCTACTCACGCTTTACTTTTCCTGGTCGGGGCGATACGTACTCTAGCATGAAGTGGGACGCTTGGCAGTTTGATGCGGTTAACCACAATATGCTCAACCAGAGGGATGACATAGTTTACCTACTCGAAGGTAGAAACTTCGATAAATTTGTCGATCTTGAAAAAGGCAGTTACGACTTTCTGCTTGGTTGTGATCTGGACATGGATAATGAACAGACACGCGGTGAATTAATGTACTGGGGACAGTGGGTTTTAGATACGACTGGCGTAGATGGTTTTCGCCTAGATGCTATCAAACACGTTCCCACTTGGTTTTTCGAGCAATGGCTGGATAATGTTCGTCACCATGCTCAAAGCAATCTTTTTTGTGTAGGTGAGTACTGGTCAAGTAATATTGATGCCTTGCACTGGTACATCGGTGCTACAAATGGCAAGATGTCGTTATTTGATGCCCCACTACACTACAACTTCCACCGTGCTAGTAAAAGTGGTTCTGGCTACGACCTGCGACAGATTCTTGATAATACCTTGATGCAGCAGCAGCCAGCGCTGGCGGTTACTTTAGTGGAAAACCATGACTCACAACCTTTACAGTCTTTAGAATCAGTAGTAGAATCCTGGTTCAAACCACTAGCTTACGCCATAATTCTGCTCAGGCGGGAAGGCTACCCCTGCGTATTCTATGCCGACTATTATGGTGCCCATTACGAAGACAAGGGTTATGAAATTTGGCTTGACTCCCACCGTTGGATGATAGATAAATTTCTACAAGCGCGCCAACAGAATGCCTACGGCGCTCAATATGATTATTTCGACCATCCCGATGTAATTGGTTGGACACGCCTAGGTAATGATGAGCATCCTAAAGCCATGGCGGTACTAATGAGTAATGGTGGTGATGGCTGGAAGTGGATGGAAGTGGGTAAACCGAATGCCACTTTCCATGATTTAACTGAACACATTAGTGATCCAGTCCAAACTAATGCCGATGGTTGGGGTGAGTTTCGTTGTCCTGGGGGTAAAGTCTCAGTTTGGATTGAACGTTCAACAATTGATAATTGATAATGAATAATTGACAATTGCCTCTTCTGAGAAGGAAGAGGATTGATACCGGAGAGAGGAAGTTGTTGGCAATTTCCTCTTCAAAGACTCTTGCTCTAAACCTGATTAATTATCAATTGTCAATTGTCAATTATCCATTGTCCCTCGAAAAATTAGGCTTCCCGACCGCCAAGCTGCTAACTCTTAGCTGCCATAGAGAGGATTAGATCTACCATGCGATTGGAATAGCCCCACTCATTGTCGTACCAAGAAATAACTTTGAAGAAATTAGAGTTAAGCTCAATACCTGCACCTGCGTCAAAGATGCTGGAATGGGGATCGGTTGTAAAGTCAGTAGATACGACGCTGTCTTCCGTGTAAGCCAAAATACCTTTCATCTCCCCCTCGGCGGCTGTCTTCATTGCTGCACAGATTTCTTGGTAGCTGGTGGCTTTTTCCGTCTTAAAGGTGAGATCGACTACTGAGACATCAGGAGTTGGCACCCGTAGGGCCATCCCCGTTAGTTTACCCTTTAGTTCCGGTAATACTAGCGTTACAGCTTTCGCCGCACCGGTAGAAGCCGGGATAATATTCTGAGTGGCACTACGTCCACTCCGTAAGTCTTTCTTGGAGGGGCCGTCTACTGTTGGTTGAGTTGCCGTCATGGCATGGACAGTAGTCATTAGACCTTCAGCCAGACCAAAATTGTCGTTAATTACTTTGGCAATAGGGGCTAGGCAGTTGGTGGTACAGCTAGCGTTAGAAACAATGGTGTCTTTAATGGGATCATAGGTATGATGATTGACTCCCACCAAGAGAGTTCTTACTTGCTCAGGGTCTTTGGTGGGAGCAGAGAGAACAACCCGTTTTGCTCCTCCACTCAAGTGCTTAGAGGCACTTTCGTAGGTAGTAAATAAACCTGTTGCTTCAACCACGTACTCTACACCGTATTTATCCCAAGGTAGTTCCTCAGGGTTTCTGATGGAAACACAAGGAATAAACTTACCATTGACGACGATCCCATCATCTTTGGCTTCAACAGTGCCAGGAAAACGACCGTGGGTTGAGTCGTACTTTAACAAATAAGCAATATTCTTGGCTGGTACTAGGTCGTTAATGCAAAGAAATTCAATGTCTGGGTTGTTGATGCCAGCACGAAAAACTAGTCGCCCAATACGACCAAACCCGTTGATACCTACTTTAACAGTTGACATGAGGAAAGCTCCCTTTGGTAATTTTCAGCACATTCTTCCTTAAACCCTTTGAGGATTAAGGCATCGACAAGAAAGTTTGTTTTTAGCCTCACAAATTATCGCCACTAAATACTACATTTGTTAGCAAATAACTTGGATAAATTTTTAACAAATCTTTCTCTAATATCTGTGACTGCTAATTAGCAATTTTTAAGAAAACCTAAATTATTTGTGTTGATTTAGTGACTATTCAGGGTAAAGATAATGCCTATCAGATAAGCACTAGGACTCTTGGGGTCTATATAACGCACCGATAGTATGATCAGGATTTATTTCAATAACTAAGTCTACCAAAGTAGGATTTTTGGTTAAAGGTGCGATAAATAATTCTGGATGCAGAGACTTCCAGAAATAGTTAACAAAATCACTTATTTGTGAGTCTGTCATACCCGATTTACCAGTAGCAATCATTTGTTTTTCTGCCTGGTTTCGCCACTTTAAACTAAGACGATAATCAGTGGGATAAAGAATTATTAAACTATCTAATTTTTCCCACAGAGGTAAATATTTCTTCAGACGCTCATTCATATCATGAGCAAACAACCTGTCAGTCAAGGTCTGAATTGGTGCCGGGGTCATTCCTTCAAACACAGCAGAATTGATTGGTCGAACCCCCACAAACCAGCCCTCAAACAGTACAATATCTACATCTGACACTGTTTCTGAGAGAGTTCTATCACCAGCACCATTCCTGATCGACTTATCAAAGCGAGGTACTAGGATAGGAGTTTTTCGGTTAGCTTGGCGCAGTTGGTCTAATAGCTGTAACCCTAGCTCTACGTCATGGGTTCCTGGTGGTCCACGCAAAATCAGGCGAGGATCTTGCTCTCGTAGCTTTTCTCGCTCTTCATAGGTTTTGTAAAGATCATCGAGGGAAAGGCTGAGGGTACGGTAGCCCAAATGGGCAAGAATCCAACTCAAGACATTGGCTAGAGTGGTTTTGCCAGTTCCCTGTCCTCCTAATATTCCTTGAATCAGAGGATGTCCTAGTTGTTGTCGGTGGGAAGCTAACTGAGTGGCTAGAGGAAGCCAAAGATCCCAAAGGGAAATAAGAGCTTGCTGGTTAGGGAAAGTAGTAGTAAAAGAGGGAAGTGAGAGGATATCTCGGTAGACGGCTTGGAAAAGATGCGATCGCGTCTCAATTACTTCTTTGACATTGTCAGGGGTAATGCCAAATGCCTCACCTCTATCAGACTTTGCCAGTGTCCTAGCTGCTAAAAATTGGTATTCAGCTGGACTAGGAGTTTCTCCTGCTATCCAGTTGTTGAGAATTTGGCTTAGGGATGCCTGAATCATGAGTCATTTTTTGCAGATAGCTTCAACCGACAATTTTCTTTTAGGAGCCAAGTTTGAAAGCTTCGAGAAACATACTGTAAATTAAACCAACTTTCAGGACATTAATGGAGTCCACTAAAAACGATGCCCTGACCACACCTTGAGGAGTAGAAGTACGCCGCCAGTTACCGCCATAAACAATTCGGCTGGTTATTTCTGTAAAGAAAACTAAAACAGCAGCTGTAGCTACATCCCAATCGGCTCTTTGTCCGGCTGTTGTTGAAATCGCTGTTCCGAGAAAGATGCCTAATAGGAAACTAATTAAGAGTAGTGATAAGCGTCGCCAGGGATTGGCTAACCAGCGTTCTAGCTGCGCCAAGACAAAATCAAATAAGTTATTCAGACGAGTATTTTGCATGAGAGATAACGGTTCTAGAACTCTTGATAGGAAGTAGGAAAGAAGTAGGAAGTTTAAATCTATCTAATCGGCTTAGTAAACAGTATATAAAGATATGAAACAGCTTAAATTTACACCTTATTCTTTAATCGGTTTTGTTGCCTTGCTCCTAGGGTTAGGTGTTGTTGGGTTAGGGTTATTCCAGTTTAGAATTTCAATAGAATCGAGTTCTTTAGGTAATTCCGAACCAACTGAGATTGACTCAGCAGCTACAGTAGACTTAAAAGAACTAGAAAAGCAAGTACCTGAACTTCCCAAAGCTTCACCAGCTTTACCTACTCCAACTATCTCATCAACAGAGAGTCAAAAGCCAGCTACAAATGTTGCTCTTAAGGGCGCACTTAGGGTGAGTAACCCCACCACACATCCAGTACGCTTGGCGCTTCTTGCACAGAATTTACCAGATAATAACTTCGGTAAACCAGCACACTGGGATTTCTCCCCTAGGGAAGGAAGTGGTCAAGGTTTAATTCTCTCCCTACCGGAGGCAAATCTAAAGTTAGTCAAGGGAGATATTCTGGTAGCTTTTGCTCAAGATGGTTCACGAGAGTACTGGGGCCCCTATGTTGTGGGTGAGACTTCTTTACCAGTTTGGGATCAAGAAGCAGCGGAGTGGCAATTAGTTTTACCACCATAAGCGGCGCAAGAAGGTGTCTGATTTGTTGGAGGGTTATGGTAAACGGGTTCAATATTCAGTTTTAATGGAAACAGAGCGGTTTCCTTTTTTATGTGAAGATAAGAAGTATGAACAATACTTAGCACTACGAGAAAAACGCTTTTAATAAAACCAACAAGAGGCGTAAGCTATGGCCACAACCATTAATCCCAAACCCCCCTATAAACCCACAGAACAGCGATTCATTCAAACTGGGGTAAGTTGGTCTAGCTTCAAATCTATTCAAAAAGGCTTTGCTGACTCTCCCGGAGTTCATTTGTTTTACTACCAGGGAGAACTAGAAATCTTTTCCACTTCACCAGAGCATGAAATTGTTAAAGGAAATATCGGTTTCCTGGTAGAAGATTTCCTGCTACAAAGTGAAATTGATTTCGTGGGAACTGGGTCATTCTCCTTGGAAAAAGAAAACGTAGCATCAGCTCAAGCCGATGAATCTTACTGCTTTGGTCAGCAAAAGTCAGTACCAGACCTAGCTATTGAAGTTGTCATTACCAGCGGCGGGACAAATAAACTAAGACGCTACCAAGCACTAGGAGTAAAAGAAGTTTGGTTTTGGGAAAATGGAGTAATTTCTCTGCATTATTTAGAAGGTGACAACTACTCTCAAGTCAGTCAGAGCAAGTTTTTACCCAACCTCGATATTGCCAAACTTGCTCAGTGTGCCGCAATACCTTCAAGAGTGCAAGCAGTCCGCCAGTTTCGGAGTAAGAAACTGTAGCGATGTCTTGAAAGTCAATTAACCTAGCTTCTAGCACTCTTTTCTCAGACTCAACTACTCTCTAGTCTCCCGACTCCCGACTCCCGACTCCCCAAAATTAACAAATCTCAACTTGCCAAAAGCGAAAAATCTGCTAATCTAGTTTAGTCAATTATTTATAGCCAATATCTCCCAGCCCTCAGGAAGCTCTAGGAAAGCTCCTGAAAGGCTAACCCCCAAAACTGCGAAGTCCAGTCTCGGAGGCCTAGCTAGTAATGCTATCCCAGGCCACCTCGACTCCTCTTGGAAAAGTGCGGGGTGGCTTAAATTTTGGCAAATCTTTAGCAATGGATAATTGACAATTGAAAATTGATAATTAATCAGGTTTAAAACCAAAGAAGTATTAAGAATGCAGAATCGAATTCTAAATTCTAAATTCTTCATTATCAATTCTTCATTATCAATTATCAATTATTGAAC
>JBAUJE010000341.1:0-2111 GCA_049683475.1 Coleofasciculaceae cyanobacterium
TATAGTAAACAGCAGGTGCTTGAAGTCATCCTTGGCATTGCCCTCAAGACTATGCATAACTACACAAACCATCTAGCTCAAACGCCACTTGACAAGGTTTTTAAAGCGCACACTTGGTCTAAACCAACAGCAGACCCTTTGAAAAAGTAATTTTGCGAAATGTTTTCCCTCCCTTTCTCCTGACTTCTGTAAGAAATTTAATATTACTTAAAAAGTATTTGTAGCAAACATTTGAGTAATCAAGATAAAATCGCTGGTGCCTGTAGCCTAGGACAACACAGCACAAACCTCTTCCCTATTCTCGACTTCTGCAAGAAGCCTAATAAACATCATTAGTCTCACTGCGCCGCCTTCTTGGTTGCACAGGCATTACCAGAATTTTATCCACACGATTACCATCCATATCCATTACCTCAAACCGTAAACCTTCCCATTCAAAATGATCGGCAGCAGTGGGAATACGTCCTAAATGGGTAATTACAAAACCACCTAAAGTATGATAATTACCCCGATGCTCTCCAGGTAATTCTTCAATTTCAAAGAGTTTACGGAAATCTTCTACTGGCAAAATTCCATCTACCAACCAGGAACCATCCTCCCGCTGTACTGCTTGCGTCTCATCAGACTGATCAACAGAGGGAATATCACCAAGAATTGCTTCTAAAATATCGTTAAGAGTAACTAAGCCTTGAATGACCCCATACTCATCAACCACCAACGCCAGATGGGGACCAGATTGCTTGAATAACTCCAAAACTTTAAGAGCCTTCGTACTTTCTGGTACAAACAAAGGCTGGCGTAGGGAAGAGGTTAAATCAAGGGGTTTACCTTCTAGAAAGCGAGATAACAAATCATTGACTTGCACTACACCCAAGACATTATCGATACTACCCTGACAGACAGGGAAGCGGATATGGATGCTACCCATCATCTTGTGGCGGTTTACCTCTGAGGAATTTTCTAAATCTAACCAAACAATTTCTGGACGAGTTGTCATCAAATCGCTAACGCGTCTGTCTCCTAAATGTAAGACTCGATTGAACATTTCCTGTTCAGCTTGCTCAAAAGTTCCTGCCTCAGTACCTTGTTCAATTAAGATTTTAATTTCTTCCTCTGTTACCTCCGGTTCTTTAGATGGCCCAATACTCAGCATACGTAGCACCCTGTCGGTGGAGAAACTTAATAGGTGAACCGCAGGGGAAGCGATTCTTGACAAACATCGCATCTGAGAAGCTACACTTGCAGCAATTTGCTCTGGATTATTTAATGCTAGCCGCTTCGGTACTAACTCACCCAAAACGAGTGATAGGTAAGTAATTACCAAAACAACCAGAAATAGGGAGATAGCACCTGAGTTACTGGCGAATAGGGGAATTTGTTTTAATTGATTTTCTAGTGACTCTGCGATGGTTGCGCCGCCGAAAGCACCAGCAAGAATACCAATTAGAGTAATGCCAATTTGAACGGTGGACAGAAACTTATTGGGAGAAGCGGCTAACTCTAAGGCTATCCGCGCTTTGGCATTACCTTGATTGACCAATTGTTGCAAGCGCACTTTCCGTGACGAGACAATCGCCATCTCGGACATGGCAAAGACACCATTGACAAGGATCAGCAAGAGAACAAAGAAAACTTCGCTAGTTAAAGAGGACATTTATTTATGGGTGATGGAGAAAGCACCATCTAAAGGTTCTACTATCGAGCATAGTTATTGACTGCGAATATAGCGCTTCTGGTGACAAGCTATACACTTGGGGCAAGACTTCTAAAATGAGGAAGATAGGCAGCGATTTCTTTGTTTCCTGTAAAACAAGTTAAGCATTTGGTTTCCTCATGGCGTTCTCTTCGATAATTCGAGTACTAGAGCAATCATCCCTTACTAGGGAGCTACTCAAGAAGCTCAATAGCCAGAATTCTTTACATCTCAATGGTGTCCCCCGTTTACCCAAGGGATTGGTAGCTTCTGCCCTCAGCAAGGCAGACTCTCGCCATCTCTTCCTAGTCTCTAGCACCATCGAAGAGGCCAGTCGCTGGGCGACACAACTTGAAGTAATGGGTTGGGAAACTGTTCATTTTTACCCTACCTCTGAAGCATCTCCCTATGAACCATT
>JBAUJE010000342.1:0-1668 GCA_049683475.1 Coleofasciculaceae cyanobacterium
ATGGCGTCAACAGTCCCAAGGGCCTGAACTAGACCAGTAAACACGGCAAATCTCCGTCGACAGCTTGTGGTGGTGTATTGGCTTAGCCATTTTAGCGGGTCTGTGCGCGGGCGTTTAGCCCATGGCACTTGCCCTGTGAAACCACCATTAGCCTGCGGAGATCGTAAATGAATTGGATTTAAATTTACTTAGCAATTGGGCCAACGGGTGTACCCAGACCGTAATTTTCCGTTTATCCTTGACATATCGTTGATGAGTCGGGTCAGTGAACACTGTCTCATTTACTTGTGGTCCTTTGCTCACTGAATTTTGGAGGCTAAGCCATGCTAGAGATGAAGCTTGCCGGTATTGCTCTCGATGCAGCAACACGCAGCCCGATTGTTCTGCTCCGAGATGTAGCAGACCGGCGGCAGCTACCCATTTTTATAAGCCAGGACCAAGCCCGCTCTATTATCAACGCCCTAGACAACCAGGCTCCGCCTCGCCCCTTAACCCACGATCTCATTGTCAACGTCTTCGATGAATGGGATATGGAGCTAGAGCGCATTGTCATCCACTCACTCCAAGACGGCACCTTTTACGCTGCGCTGATTCTCCGCAACGGAGAAGAATGCAAAGAGATCGACTCTCGCCCCAGCGATGCGATCGCCATTGCGCTGCGTACCGATAGCCCAATTTGGGTGATGGAAGAAGTCGTTGCCGAGGCTGCTATTCCGGTAGACCGCGACGCTGACGAAGCAGAACGCTTAGCGTTTCGAAATTTTGTCGCCAACCTCAGTCCGAACGATTTTTCAGAACGGGGACGTCTCAGTAGTGAAGGGGCATAGGGATATGGCGGTGCCATGTCCTATTTAGTCATAGGGGCATGACCTCAATGCCATCGACCATGCAATATCGCCGCTTTGGGCGCACTAATTTATCCCTGTCCGTCGCGTCGTTGGGGACCATGCGCTTCACGTCCCATGCGATCGCCCAGCAGGTGGTCTCTGATGCGATCGCTGCTGGAATAAACCACATCGAAACAGCCCGTGGGTACGGCAACAGCGAAGCCTATTTGGGCTCAGCATTAGCGGAATTGTCGCGCCCCAGACATACTCTCTACATCACATCTAAGGTATTGCCGTCTGACGACGCCAGCGAGGTCGAACGCAGCATCGATATGTCGTTAGCGCAGCTCAAGACCGACTATCTGGATAACCTGGCGCTGCACGGAATTAACACCGAGGATCACCTCAAACAGCTTGAATCGCCAACAGGCGGCATGGCCGCCATTCAAGCCGCGATGGCCGATGGCCGGGTGCGTCATGTGGGATTCTCGACCCATGGCGCACTCGATCTAATTTTGCGCGTCATTAGCACCAACCGATTTGCGTTTGTCAATCTGCACTACTACCTCTTCTTTCAGCGCAACGCTCCAGCGATCGCCTTAGCCCACGAGAACGACATGGGGGTTTTCATTATTTCTCCGGGGGATAAGGGGGGGCAGCTTTACACGCCACCCCAGACCCTCATAGACGCCTGCTATCCCTACTCGGCCCTGGAACTCAACCATCGGTTTCTGCTCAGTGACCCACGCATCACGACCCTTAGCATTGGTCCTGCAACACCGGAGGAGCTAAGGCCCCCTCTCAAACGATTGGGGTGTGAGCCCTTGAGCGCCGACGAAGC
>JBAUJE010000343.1:0-21644 GCA_049683475.1 Coleofasciculaceae cyanobacterium
ATAAAAAGCTCAATAACCAATAAAAGGAATTAAAAACCAAGACTCCCCAAACCCCACACCCCCTTATACTGAGAGTTGCATTCGGAGTCAAAAAGGAAGCACAGAGATGGCATCCATTCGCGAGTTGCACCAACAACTCATTAGTAAAGAACGCTCAGCTGTCGAAATTAGCCAAGAAACCCTCGATAAAATAGAGCAGTTAGAGCCAAAAGTACATAGTTTTTTACACGTAACCGCTGATTACGCCCTAGAACAGGCCCGTCAAGTGGATGCCAAAATCGCCGCAGGAGAAGAAATAGGACTCCTGGCAGGAATTCCCATTGGTATCAAAGACAATATGTGTACCAAAGGCATCCCCACCACCTGCGCCTCGAAAATTCTTGGTAACTTCGTCCCCCCCTACGAATCCACCGTTACCCAAAAACTGAAAGATGCAGGGGCGGTAATGGTAGGAAAAACAAACCTTGATGAATTTGCCATGGGCAGTTCTACGGAAAACTCCGCCTACCAAGTCACCGCTAACCCCTGGGACTTATCCCGCGTTCCCGGTGGTTCTTCGGGAGGTTCTGCCGCCGCTGTAGCCGCCGGAGAATGCCCCATCAGCCTTGGTTCCGATACCGGGGGTTCGATTCGCCAACCCGCTTCCTTCTGCGGTGTCATTGGCATGAAACCCACCTACGGCTTAATTTCCCGCTTTGGTTTAGTCGCCTTCGCCTCTTCCCTAGACCAAATTGGGCCCTTTGCCACTAATGTCGAAGATGCAGCTATTTTACTCGGTGCGATCGCCGGATACGACCCCCAAGATGCCACCAGCATTAAAGTAGAAATCCCCGACTACACCAAATCCCTACAACCAGACTTAAAATCGAAAAAACTCAAAATCGGCATCATTAAAGAAACCTTCGGGGAAGGGATAGATTCTGTCGTCGCCAAAACTGTCCAGGCTGCTATCGAACAACTGCAAAAACTAGGGGCAGAAGTGAAAGAAATTTCCTGCCCTCGCTTCCGCTACGGCTTACCCACCTACTACATTATTGCCCCTTCCGAAGCCTCTGCTAACCTCGCCCGTTATGACGGTGTCAAATATGGCACAAGGGTAGCCGATGCTGATAACCTCCTAGAGATGTACACCAAAACCCGTTCTGCTGGCTTCGGTGACGAGGTAAAACGGCGCATTATGTTAGGAACCTACGCCCTCTCAGCCGGTTACTATGATGCCTATTACCTAAAAGCTCAGAAAGTCAGAACCCTGATTAAACAAGACTTTGAGGCAGCTTTTGAAGATGTCGATGTCTTAGTTTCTCCCACCGCACCAACCACCGCTTTTAAAGCCGGGGAAAAGACGGAAGATCCTTTAAGTATGTACCTTGGGGACTTGATGACAATTCCTGTTAACCTAGCTGGTTTACCCGGAATCAGTATCCCCTGTGGCTTTGACGAGACAGGATTACCAATTGGCATGCAGTTAATTGGCAAAGTATTAAGAGAAGATCAGCTCTTAGAAGTAGCCTATGCCTATGAGCAATCTACTAACTGGCATAAAAAGACACCTTCATTACAATAGGAGGTTTAGCATAAAACAAAACGCTTAGCTCGTAGGGAAAGTTTGCAATGCCAGCCAGTCAAATTCGCTTGTTAGCCTTAGGGAAATTTCTACCCACAGTGGTAGGTTTGTTAGCACTCGCCTACCTCTTAACTTGCCTTTTCCTGAGACTCTGGCACAACCGACTGATTTTTTCTCCTACTAAAGTAATTGAAACTTTCCCAACTGACCTAGGTTTAGCCTATGAAGATGTCTGGCTACCAGTAAAAACCAAGACAGGTAAGCTAGAACGCCTACACGGTTGGTGGTTGCCAGCTACCTCCCCCCAAAGCCAAGTTTTGCTTTATCTCCACGGCAACGGGGAAAATGTGGGGGCTAACCTTAGACATGCCGGACGTTTTCACCAGTTAGGTTTCTCCGTACTGCTGATAGACTACCGAGGTTATGGCATGAGTGAAGGGGACTTTCCTACAGAAGCCAGCGTTTATCAAGATGCCCAAGTTGCCTGGGATTACCTAACCCAGCAACGGGGTATTGCTCCCCAAGATATTTTCCTCTATGGTCATTCCCTCGGTGGTGCGATCGCCATTAACTTAGCCAAGCACAATCCTAATTATGCCGGCTTAATTATTGAAAGTACTTTTACCTCGATGCGGGAAATGGTAGACCTGCAAGGTAAATATGATTTATTACCCGTAGACTGGATACTAACCCAGCGTTTTGACTCAATTAGAAAAATTCAATCGTTGCAAAAACCCCTACTTGTCATCCACGGCACTAGTGATGAACTTATCCCCCATACGATGGGTGAAGTTTTATATGAGCTAGCCAATACACCCAAACAGTTATTAATTGTCCCCGATGCAGATCATAATAACGTGGCGACTGTAGCGGGTAGGAACTATCAGCAGGCGGTGCAGAGATTTGTTGAACATGTCAGGGGAATTGGAAGTCGGGTGAGGGGATGAGGGAGAATTTTCTCTGTACTGCAATTAGTGTCAGAAAGTTAGTCTAAATCAATGGAAAAGAATAGGACAGTTTAGTCCTAGCAAAGTAAATTTACTGAAACTTAGCACGAGGCTATTGGTGGCATGAAAAATACCTGGTCTGGGATTCCTCCCACCGCTAAATCAAAGATTATAGCGGGGGACTCCTCCCAGAAGACATTTGAAAGTTTCTCGGAAGTAGCTATTACTACTTGCCCAGAAGATTAACCGATATTAACTTTGACAACTTTGTTCTTTTCTTCTTCGGCTTTGGGCATTGCCAGTTTCAAGATACCATCTTTATAGTCAGCCTTAGCTTCTGTATTTTGCACCCTAGCTGGCAGAGGAATCACGCGACGGAACTTACCATAGCGGAACTCAGAACGAGTCATACCTTTTTCTTCTGTCTTGGTTTCAGACTTGCGTTCGCCGCTAATTGCCACAGATTCAGCAGTGACTTGAATATCCAAGTCTTTAACTTCCAAACCAGGAACTTCTAACTTAAGGTGGATGGCATCATCAGTTTCTTTTATCTCTGCTGGTGGCACGAAGTTAAACTGGCTAAGTGTGCCATCTTCATCCGTGGTTACCAAGTTGTCAAACAGACGATTCATTTGACGTTGTAAGGTGTCAATTTCCCGGAAGGGTTCCCAACGAACAAGTGCCATGATTGTTACCTCCTAAGTTTGTCATTCTTTAGAGATTTATTTGATTTAAGAGGACTCAGTTGAATCTCTCTTTACACCATTCAATATAAGACAACTGGCTAAAAGGTGAGTTCGGCTTTCTGGAAAAAATCAGTCTAGATTACAACCCCTAAGTATTAGACCTCTTATCAGCTTCCTAATTATGCAGGTCTAACTCTGCTTTAAGAAAGTCAACAAATTGCCGTGCTGTGCGTCCAGAACGGCCATTGTGGCGGGTTGCCCATTGTAAGGCGCGGAACTTTAAATCTTTTGGAGCTAAATCGATACCGACTTGGTCGGCAAGATGCCGGATAATTGTTAAGTAGGTATCTTGATTAGCTGGTTCAAAGGTAAGAGTTAAACCAAAGCGATCGCTAAAAGAGAGCTTTTCTTGTAAAGTATCCCAGGTGTTGATTTCCTCGCTATCACTAGGACGAGGTCGTTCATCAAAGAATTCTCGCACCAAATGACGACGGTTAGAGGTGGCGTAAACTACGACATTTTGTGGTCTAGCAGTCAGACTACCTTCTAGGACTACTTTTAATGCTTTAAAAGCATCGTCGTCTTCCTCAAAAGAAAGGTCATCAACAAAGATAATGAACTTCTGAGGAACGTCCCGCAATTGTTCAACTATGACGGGTAAGTCTTTTAAGTTAGATTTAGCTACTTCAATCAGTCGTAGTCCTTGCTGACTATATTTTTGTAATAAAGCCTTGACTAAAGAAGACTTGCCAGAACCACGACTGCCATAGAGTAAGACATTGAGAGCACGATACCCAGCCAGTAGAAACTCAGTATTTTTGATCAGAGCATCCTTTTGAGACTGATAACCCGCTAGTTCGTCCAGCCTGATAGGATCGGGGTGGGTAATACCGCTTAACTCCCCAGACTGCCAACGTAAGGCATGATACTGGGCAAATAAACCTGTTCCATATTTTTGAGAATAGGCGGCAAAATCTGCTAAAGCTTCTGTCCAATCATCTAATTGTTGCAGCTTCTCTCGCATCTCTGCTAAACCAGGTGTGGCAAAATGCTTTTGCTGCTGCCAATAAGCTGGCATTTCTGACAATTGGGCGGACTCTTGAACCCAGGCAGCTAGTTGCTCACTACTACACTGATAAATATGCTGTAATTTTCGTAAATCCTGTTTGGCTGCGGTAATTAAGCCAGGGGGTAAATCTTCTAAGGATGTTAACTGAACTTGTTGAGTGAAGGAATTATCATCGAGGAGAATGCGCTTAAGTAGATAGTCTTGCCAACTAAGTCCACTAGCGGCGATGGCTTTAAACCACTTGCCATAAGCCATCAGGCAATTTATACCTTCCCTGTCGCTTTGAGCAAGAGATTGCAGCAACTGAACAAAGCTAACACCTATTTGACCACAGAATACACATTGATAGATTAATAGAGAAGCTAGTTGACGTTCTAGGAATGTTACGGTGACAACGGTTGAGGTAGGCATTAAGTAATTTGGTTTATGTTAACTCAGATAAGATTAAATCTTTTGATGTCTTTGCCTGAGACAGGCTTTAAGCCATCGTACTCCTTTTGAGTTAGACAATTACCTGGCTTTAGATAGACTTGAGAAGTTTGAGAGTCAGTAGCAGTTTAAGCAATAGGTAAGAGACAACAAAGATGTTGCAAATACTAAGTGGGTTTGGATTTCTAACTGGGGCAACTTACCCCTTGCGTACTTTAGCCGTTTTGAGGAGTAACCCTCGTCTGTGGGGCTATTTGGTTGTACCGATTTTAGTAAATATTGTCATTGGTATTGCCTTGTATGCAGGCTTACTTATTCCTAGTCTGCGAGCAACTGAAGGTTTAGAAGAGGGCCTCTCAACTCGATTAGATAGCTTTGTTGCCAATCTTCCAACTTTGCTTAGTTTTCTTAGGTTTTTTGCAGTTGGCTTCGACTTTATCTTAGATTTTCTCTTGATTGTAATACTCTTTGTTCTCACCGGTTTTTTGCTGGTGCAGTTCGGCACACTCCTCGGTGCCCCTTGGTACGGTCAACTTTCCGAGAAGTTAGAGGAACTACGCACAGGGAAGGTAGAAATAGTAGATGTAGGAATTGTACGAGATATTGGGCGAGCAATTATATTTGAACTAAAAAAAATCTTACTTGGTTCTTTAGTAGGAATACCCTTACTAATGCTGAATTTTTTACCAGGAATTGGCTCATTAATTGCTACTATTGGCGGTTTTATTTTAACAGCAACGATTATTTGCTTAGATTTCCTTGATGGCCCTTCCGAACGCCGACGTTTTAGTTTTCGGAAAAAGTTATCAATAGTGTTAAAAAGTTTGCCGGCTAGTGCGGGTTTTGGTTTGGTTTGTATGGGGTTAGTAACTGTACCCTTTGTCAATCTTTTGACGATTCCCCTCTGTGTAGCTGGGGGCACCTTGTTTTGGTGCGATCGCGTTTTGCCTAGATTGCCTCAAGCTAACTCTCAGATGAAATTGAATGAGTAATGGCGTTTCAACTTAATCAGCTACTGACGTATTAACTGATTGCAGGTTTAGCTCAGTTGATACTACAAAATTTTTGAGCCAATGTAACCAATGATTATCTTTCCTGGCTGTGATTCTGGCAAGAAGTAGAGCCGCCCAGGTCCTGGTGTCATGCGAACATGCAAGCTGAACAAACGCTCTTGTCCATGCGTTTTCTTTTTGATTCACTAAGATTAATTGCTTTCGTAAATTCTTGAGATGATGCAAGTTTTGCTAAAAACTTAGTTGCATTACCTGGGTTTAGGGCATGGCGAATTTCTTGGTTAGAGAGAGGAGTGCCACCTGTATTGATTCGTTTGAATATATTGTACTTAACTTCAGGCGGTGTACCTTTTTCAATCAGATACACTGTCGGTTGAGTCTCAAGTATTCGCCGTCGATATCTAGGTTCTAATTGATCATAGGTTTTTCCTTCAAGATTAATAAGATACTCCAGTCCAGTTAGCTGAAGCGTTTTATCACTCACAAATTGTTTTAGGGCAGATAGCCTTTGTAATCCATCTACAACTAACCAGTTTTCTTCATCAGTTGCATCTACATAGAAAGCTGGTAACGGAATACGGATAAGAATAGATTCAATAAGTCTACTTTTAACATCGGGTTTCCATATATTAGCTTGACGCTGAAAGTCTGGTGCTAGGTCAAGCGCTGCCTCATTGATGCGCCTTAGTAATTGCTCAATAGTTGGTTGTCTGGTAGCAATGTTAATTTTTTCAGGATCGTACTGGAAACTACGGGGTTCGTATTCTTCTTCATTATCTTCTTCGCCTAGAGCTTCTTCATCAGGTAATTCTGAGTTTTTGTTATTCAAATTTGTCACCGTATCTACTCCATTGCCTAAATATAGTACTGATAATTTATCTTTGGCTAGAAATAGAAAATCTACTCAAAAAATATGATCAGCTGTTGTTTTCCTTTTTGGATAACAGTTCTTGAGACAAATTTTCCTGAAGGGCTTCCAATACGGCCAGCGGGTCAGCCGCTTCCTGCATCACTTCCGCTTCTGGATCTTGCCTGTCACATACATTCGGTAAATCAGCGCGTAGTTCTTCCAAAAGGGCAATCATCTTGGCAATTTTTTGCTCAGAGAGCAGGTTAAGTTGTAGCATTAATTGCGATCGCTGTTCAGCAAACTTTTCTTGGCGTGTTTGCCGCACTAACACACCAGTTGAAATTACTAATGCGGCGGCATCTAAGCCTTGCGCTGACCAGCTAAACGGAGAAATGTTGAATGGTAAAAATGGTTCAAAAAAACTGCCAGCTATCCACAACGTCAGAATGAGTAGCAAACTGTAGAGAAAGGTTGAGCACCCAAAGAACGTCGCGATCGCTTCCAGGAAGCGCTGGTGGGCGGGAATATCTCGAACTTCCTGGGTATGGAGTGAGATAATTGCTTCAATATTTTTGGCGATTGGATCTGGTAATGGAGGCGTAAGCACTTGATTTCGAGCAGCTTTTGACTTGAGTGGGTTAGTTTCTGAACTAGCCGATGAATTGGTATTGTTGTCTGTCTTAGGCATGATCAAGCAACTCTTAAATCTAGATGCTCCGATTATTGCTGATCTTCCCATGCCATTGAGGCACAGTTCTCAAGGAAGTGAAAAACTAACTATACAGTTATCGTAGAATATTCTATCTACTAAACCGGAATCTCAACGGTAAATGTCGTTCCCCCATGGACTTTACTGCTGACCTCAATGGTGCCATTATGCCGCTCAACGGCTTGCTTAACAATCGTCAATCCCAAGCCAGTGCCAGCAATTTCCTTGACATTATTGGCGCGATGAAAGGGTTCAAATAAGTGAGCTTGATCAGCTTCGGGAATGCCAATTCCTTGATCGCGAATACGGAAAATTGCTCTTTGCTCAACGTGAGCTAGTTCAAGGGAAACTGTACTGCCGGGAGGAGAATATTTAATCGCATTCGACAGTAAGTTGATCAAGATATGCCGCAGTAATTTCTCATCAGCAGGAACATTTTGCAAGTTTCCATGGCAGGTAAATTCAAGGTTGTGATAAGTGACATCGACTAACTGCATTTCTGTAATGATTTGCTGAGAGAGAACTTCTAAATTGAGCAATACCAGATTTAATTTTTGCCCGGTTAGTTCGCCTCGCGTTACGACAAGGACATCATCTAAAAGCACCACCATTTTTTTGACCGCATTTTTGATCAGGACAAAGAGTTGGCTGCTGCGCTCTACGGTTAAGGTTGCAGCAGAGCGTTCCAGGACGCTCGCCGAACCCGAAATTATGTTGAGCGGGTTACGAAACTCATGGGATGCCATCGCAATAAACTGGGTTTTGAGTTGATTCAAATCCTGCAATTGCAAATTGGCGGTTTGCAGCGAATGGGACAACTGCCTTGCTCGCAATAAGATTTCCAACCGCGCCTGCAACTCCAGTTTTTGCACCGGACTCAACAGCAACTCATCAATCCCCTGCCACAGATAACGAGTTGCTAAATTGACATCCTGATGGGGAGTAATCAGCAGGAAGGGTAAGAATAGTGGTTCTTCACTGGCTTTGCGCGATCGCACCCAGTCCCAGAGGCGTCTCAGCGCGACCCCATCTATAATGCAAAGGTCAAAGTTGGGGTCAAGTGATTTTAGCTGATCAATACTGTTCTGCTCTGGTGCGATCACCTGATGCCGCCCTGCCAACCACTCTGCCAGAATGCGGCGATTTTCCTTTTGGTCAATTAGCAGTAAAATCGTACTCATGCCTGCATCTCCAACAAACTCCGAATCAGTGCCAGCAATTCTCTGATCACAAGCGGTTTGATCAACATCCCCTGAGCGCCGTGAGATAAGCCTTCCTGTTGAAGTACCGCTCTTTGTTTGGGCAGCAGGATCAGAAAGGGAATCTGGTGCGATCGCCGTTTCCGGCGCTACGTTCTGCGTAATCGCATCTGTTGGCAGTGAATCGAGATCTGACGCTCAAAGCCAGAAATATCCATCAATGCCAGTCTAACAGGGGATGGGTTTGTCAGAATTTGAGTCAAGCTTTCTAAGGAACTAGCTGTAGCGGTTGTAAACCCAGCGCCCTCAAGAAATTGCTTCAACAATTCCAGATTTCGCGAGTTGTGATCTACCGCCAAAATTAGGGGTAGTTCACTTTGCTTAGGTAATCCGTTTGTCTCCATTAACCTTAAACTTACTACCCATCCGATTGAGCAAGCCGGGGACTAGCACTGAGAAGGCCTTGCATTCCTCGGATCGGTTCTCCCACTTTAATCCCGTAGCGGGTAATTTCTAGCTCACGTAAGGTTTTCTCAAAATCGGATAGTCGTTTTTTCAAGACTCCAATCGCCTTGCGGATTTCCGTCACACCGTTAATCTGACGTTCCCAGTAGCGGAGAAACACAAAGTTATCTGCTAGATAGGTAATCCCTATATCGGTGGCCCGAAACTCCCCAGCAACCGCTGCCACCTCATTGATTAGCAACACCGTCACACCCAGATTGGCAAGATACTTACATAGGGCATGAACATGGGGAATCAGATCCTCACCGTTAAGTGAGAGCCGATAGCCTGCAACACTATCAATCATGACAATCCGAGCGTTTTTGACTTCGGCTGCTTCTCGCACCATGCCGGCAAACTCATCAGGCGTATATTGCAGGGGTTCTACTTTAACCACGGATAACGTACCACGCTCCACCATAGTTCGAGCGGGAATGTTGATCGATTCACAGCGCGATAGGAGAATTTCCGGTTCTTCTTCAAAGGTGTAGACCACTGATCGCTCCCCTCGCCCCGCCGCTTCTTTCATAAATTGCAGCCCCACCGTCGTTTTGCCAACCCCACTCGGACCACTCATAATCGTCACGGTACCCCGTTGCAGACCGCCGTGCATCAGTTCATCGAGTTCTGGAATCCCCGAAGAAATTGTCTCCAGGACAAACTCACTGTGGAAGTCTGCTGGTTTAAGCCGAGGGTAGACTATCATCCCCTGGTTAGACAGACACAGGGAATGGTCGCCACTTTGAAACCCAGAACCACGAAATTTGGTAATCGCGATTGATCGCCCCTGGGTTGAGAAGGCGAGATGAACCACCCCATCGCTGATGAATTGCAAGTCATCATCCGGCGCTTCGATACTGCCTTCGGAGGTGAATAAGACCGTTGCTCCCTGGTCAATCAAAAACCGAATAAAGGACAGTACCTGTTTGCGATATTGAAACATATCGGTTGCCAGGTAGCGAAACTGCGTCATCGCGTCAATAAAAATGCGTTTGGGTTTGAGCTGTTCGACTTGCTCGATAATGCGGCGAGTGGTGGGTTCCCGTTCGACTTCGGCTGGGGAGAAAATGTCGTAGGTTTGAACTTCTGTGAAAAACTCTGCACTGGGGCTGAGATCTAAAAAAGTGACGTGGTTTAAATCGAGTCCGATCACCTCAGCGTTAGTTTGAATTTGCGCTGCCGATTCGCCCAAAGTAATAAACAACCCTGGTTCACTCTGGCTGCTGCCCGTTGCTAAAAAGTGCAGCCCCAGCGTTGTTTTGCCACATCCAGGGCCACCCCGAATTAAGTAAGCACGATTAGCAATGAAGCCCCCTTCGAGCAATTCATCCAATCCAATAATTCCCGTTTTATTTCGGTTTGGTTGCATTCAATCACCATGTGCCAAAAGCAAAAAAGAGCCTCGTTGACATTCACATAGAGATAGAATAATGTGTCTATGCTCTCAAGGAGGGCTGTATTTGAAGGGAGAGAGCGTATAGCCAGAAAAAGCCTGCCCAATCAATTTTTCTTAATGAATCCAAATATCTAATTTGGTCTGTCTTAAGAATGCCTGGACAAATAAAACCTTTCAGTGGGTGTACGCGACTCGTCGCTTCCGCCAAATTATCTCATAAGAATGACCCCTCTTTTCTTTAGTTTCTTCAGCAGCCTAATGCTTGATGCTAAAGTTAAAGAGATAGTACGACTATTGCAGCAATGTTTTGCCAAAGTTAGTTCAGCAATAAGGCTCTCAATTTTTTAGGCGTGTCCGTAATGATATTGTCAACGCCACGAGCTAACAATATCTCCATATTTAATCTTCTGTTAACTGTCCAGACATGGACATCCTTGCCGTGAGCATGAGCCTTGCGAATAAACTTGGTAGTTGCAATCAGTTTGTGGACAGAGTAGAAGTCAACGTCTAACTCTGAAACGTTTGCCACTTTTTTAGCTGTAATTAATCCTGTTGTCAATCCTCTATCGAGAGATTTAATCTGGGATATAATGCTATAATTAAAGGAAGTAATCACGCACTGATTGGCAAAGTTTTGCTCCCTAATCAACTCGACTAATCTTGCTGCCAGGTTTTGTTCGCCTCCATAGTATTTGAGTTCGATATTTAGTTTAATTTTACCCTTGACTGCCTCGATTACCTCTTCCAGGAATGGAATTTTTTCCCCAGCAAAGGTTGGTGAGAACCAACGACCTACATCTAATTTGCGTACTTCTTGATCAGACAGTTCCCAGATAGGCTTATCCAGACCAGCAACTCTTTTCAGGTTGCCATCATGGAGTAATACCAAAGAGCCATCCTTAGTCTGTTGAACATCAACTTCTGCATAGTCAGCTTGCTCTCGGATTGCTAGGTCAATCGAACTTAATGTGTTCTCAGGAGCACTCTTTGAGCTACCGCGATGGGCGGTAACATGGGTTGTTTTAGTAAGGGTCTGCATTTCCTTCTGGATACAGGGGAGTTTGCCGTCCTAAAAATTCAGTTAATCGTCAAGGAGAACTATTAATTGCCTCCTCAATTTGGGCTTCTGTCAGAGACTCTACCACACTTGGGTTAAATGGTTCTTCTCTAATCGTTTGCAAGTAGGATTCACTTAAATAAGACCGAGATTCAGGCTGATTGAGGATGTAGGTTTTAAAAAAAGCTAGACCCAAGGCACGCAGATAAGGATAAGCTAAGGTAGGGTCTGGACCGATTAATTCTGGAGGAACAGGTAAAACCCCTTGATCTTTTCCACCCAGCAAGGAAAAGTGAGTACCATTTTCCATCACTACCAAATATTTCTCTGCAATGGTTAAGCTAGTAAAGGGGTAAATTTGCTCTGGGACGGCTGGTGCAAATAAATCTTCACTACCTGTAATCAACATAACAGGAACTTGAATTTGATTGAGTCCTTCCTTACCAAAAATTGCACTACTAACTGGGTTAACTGCAATGACAGCTTTTACCCGTTCGTCTCGTAAATTGTAAGTCTGTAACGGCAACTCCGTGGCCCGACACTGTAGTAGTAGGGACAGATTCAAAGATAATTGGTTAGCTTCTGCTTGCTGACACTCCTGTTGGAGGTTGTTCAGATTAAGCCTAGCACCCCCTAAAGCGAGAACCGTGTAACCTCCCAGAGATTGACCAATTACTCCCACCTCATCTAGCTTTAGATTACCAAATCTTTGTGGGGGAATGGGTAAAACGATAAGCTGTAGTCGGGTCAACCTCAAAGTTTTTGTTGAGTAAATCTCGTAGGGTAGAAAGTTGTTGTGGTGTAGCCCGCCCTGCGTAAAAAGAAAATTTGTTAGTAATTTTACCTTCTTTAGCAAATATTTCTAGGTCTTCAATATAAATATAAAATTCACCAAAGGGAGGGTAGACAAAAGCAATCCTCTCTGCTGCATAGCTAGGAATTGCACCCAAAGCGAAAGAGAATATTCCCAAACCGAGAGACAAGGAGAAACTAGCAATTTGTCGAGAAAACCAGCTTGGGTTTTGCTTTTTCTGCATGAGGCTGCTAGGCAAGTTTTATAAATTTTAGGGAGTCGGGAGTCGGGAATAAAATTAAATGTACCTCATGACTATGATAATTGCTATCTATATATGAGGACGAGAAAAGTAAACGGGGAACAAGGTAAGATGCTAACCCTGATTCTGTGGTAGACGACTAACAATTAAATAGTCAGGTTATGGCTGATTAGATTGAGGGTTAGAACCAACAGACATTAAATGCTGTCGTACCAAATATTCAAATTGATAAAGATAGGCAATTATCAGCAGCCGGACTAAGTTAGGAATAGTAAAAAAACTTTTCAGCTCATCCCACCAATCAAGCATGTCGTACAAGGAATTAAAGGAAGACAGAAAGAATAACTGTATACCACTACTAATCAGTAAAGCTAAAGCAATTGCCTGCCAACCGTAAAATCCCTCCCACCAACTCATCAAGCCAGGAAAGAAACCTTTACTTTCAGTCATTTCTGGCGTGCGAATATTAGGGAAAAAGCGATCTAAAACGAAATGAAGTAAATGATGAGTAACAGCGATTATCAAAATTGGTGACAGTAAAGCCACAATATACAATACGCTGCTCCACTTCGGTGGTAGCGATATGAAACTGTCGCCCAATTTAGCAATAATAGTAATGACAACAGAAATACCCCTGGCTAAGATTAAAAGTAGAATCGCACTCATCCACGCCGTCGGGTTAGGAATCCAGTTGGGCCAATTTCTCATGATTAATACCTCTATTTTGTTTGACTAGTGATTAGGGAGTCGGGAGTCGGGAGTCGGGGTGATGGAGTGATGAGAGAGATAAGCAACTAATTATTAACAATTATCAATTATCCATTTTTCATTTCCTCACCTCTTAGGAAGCAGCCTTCAAGAAATCTTCATAAGTTGTTTCAATATTCTCCGCTATCGAAGCAACATCAGATTCTAATTTTTGTAAACGCTCTAATTCCGTAGATGAATCAATTTCACGAGATTCTTTTTGCTTGATGAGATTATCTAACTCAGACTTGCGAGCGATAATGTCATCATTCATTCTCTCAGTTACTTCTTGCTCATAAACATCAAAACACTCTTTGATTGCATCGTGGATAGGTTGCCATTGCTCATTAGCTACTTGAGGTAAATATTTAACTAACTCTTTTCTGGCAGCTTTCACCAATTCTTTGCGTGCGCCATCTGCTTGGACTACTCCCACCCCTAAACCGAGCATAGCTAAGCCGATTGGGCCTAAAACAATTCCAGAAACGGTGGTGATTACGGCACCAACTCCCATCACCGTGATGAAGTTAAGTACAATATTTTTCCAGTCGAAGCCTGCGCCAGCTAAGGCTACACCAGCAATATTACCTCTAGCTAAGGAAAACAAACCAGCAGCCCATTTTGCCCAAGCAGGAGCATTATCTTCATTAGTGTAACCAGTTAAAGGTTTTACTTTTTGTCCGGTTAGTTTTTCGGTAATTTTATCTGTAACTTTGCTGTAAGAATCTCCATAACTAGCCGCACTTTGGGATAATTGAGCAAAAGCTCCGTCCATTTCTTGCTCAGCCGTAATTGTCCAAGCTGATAGTTTATCATTAATGTAATTTTCAAAAGCCTTCCTGAGTTCTGCTTCAAAAGCTTGTCGTTTACCAGAACTTAAGAAATCGATAAATCTTAGCTGAGGTTGATACTTCAAAAAGTCAGATTCAAAAGTATCTCCTAACTTCAGGACATAGGTGCGAAAAGAATCAGCAACTATTTTTGCCTTAGAGTCTCGAACTGTTCTAATTTCTGACTGAAATTGGTCGCGAATCTCATTGAGCTTATTAAACTCCGGTTCAACGGAGCTAATTTTTGCTTTTAATTCTTGGACATTCTGTTCTAGTAAAGGAATACGACGTTCAACTGCTTCTTGAACATGGATATGACCTTGCCTTGCTAGGGTTCTAGCTTGCCGAAATTCAGCTATTGCCCTTTCCTTGGTTAAAAAAGCACTTAAGGCTTTCATGAACTCAGGAAATCCTGTTCCTTCTAGGAAAGCATCAGTATCTTTTACCCGCTTACGTAAAGCCTGAATTGAGGAGATAGGAAAGACTCGCTCATCATATATATCCTGACTATCTATTTGACAGTATTCAGCTAAATTAGCATGAAAAACTTGATGTAATCTTTCTTCTGCTTCTGCTAACTCTTCTGGATCTTCGGGGTCAATGAGACTTTCGCGAATTTGATCCCAAGCGTTAATTAAGAAGAAAATACTTAATCCGCGACCTTTTATGTAACTTTCTAAATAGCGTCTTTCTCCTAGGGTGCAAGGCTGAGAGGCTCTGAGAACGAAGAGAATAGCATGACAATTGTTGATATAACCAAGAGATAACTCATTACGTGCTTCCGTGTCATTGAGTCCGGGGCTATCAACAATTTCAATACCTTTTTCTAGCAAAGGTAAGGGGTATTCTACTACTGCATGGCTAACGTTGGGAAAAGCCAATTTGTTTTCTCGCTCTAGTCTTTTTGCCTCAGCAGGGTCAATGGTATAGCGACTTTTGAAGCTTTTAAAATCAATTTGTTCGGGAGTTGTATTGTCATTAAAATGGACAGTAACCTTCTTTTCTGAACCGTAGCGCAAAAGGGTGAGTAGAGCTGTGCAGGGATTTACATCAGATGGCAATAAGTTTTCACCAATTAAAGCATTGAGAAAAGTACTTTTACCCCGTTTCATATCTCCTAAAACTAGCAAACGAAATACCCCTTGAGCTAAGTTATGACTGGTTTTATTGATATCTTCTACATCTCTTTCTAGTTCTAGTCGTCCAGAGGATTTGTCTGCTTCTGCTTCTGCTTGCTCTAAAGTTTTGGCCATTTTATTGAGGCCCCTTGCTAGTTTAGAGCGTGCTTGAGCAACTCTTTCTAAGTCTTGGATGAAACTTGCTGTTTCAGTTTTTGCACTCATAGTAGTTAGGTGTTAGCTTGGTTGGGAGAGAGGGGAAAGTAGGGCAAGGGGAGCAGAGGGAGCAGGGGGAGAAATTAATCAATTGTCTGCCTCTAAAATTAGCTTTTATACCATACTAGGAAAGCAAATCTGCATAAACAGACTCAACTAGATGAGATTGAGACAAGATATCCGCATCTAAACTTCTTAAGCGCTTGAGTTCTATCTCCAAATTAATTTCACGGGATTCTTTTTGCTCAAGAAGATTATCTAACTCAGCTTGGCGAGCATTGATATCATTACTAATTCTTTGACTCACTTCTCGCTCATAGGAGTTAAAGACTTCTTTTACAGCTTGATGAATTGTTTGCCATTGTTCCTGTGCCATTTGTGGTAAGTGTTTTACCAACTCTTTTCTGGTAGTTTTAATTAGTTCTTTTCGGGCATTATCAATTTGCCAAGCTCCAATTCCTAAGCCAACTAAAGCTATACCAATTGGACCAATAAATGCCCCTGTGAAAATTGCTAAAGAGCTAGTGATACCTAACACAGCAATAAAGTTTACTAGGATATTTTGCCAATCGAAACCTGCACCAGCTAGAACGACACCAGCCAAGTTGCCTGAAGTTAAGCCTAAAAATCCCATTGCCCATTTTGCCCAGCCTGGTGAGTCATCATCTCCTTCAAAATTCGTGCTTGTACGTACCTTTTTCCCTGTCAATTTCTCATTGATAACATCTGTCACCTGAGAATAGGTTGCTCCGTGGTTAGCGGCAATTTTAGCTAGTTGGGAGAAAGCCTCTCTTAGTTCTTTGCGAACTGTTAGTTCCCAAGCTGCGATTTTATCATTAATATATTGCTCAAAAGCTCTCTTAAAGGCTGCCTGAAATGCTTCGCGCTGCTCTTGAGATAAGGAAGCAATGAAATCTAAATCTGGCTGATAACTTGAGAAGTCTGACTCAAAAGTTTCTCCTAAATTCAAAATGTATTGTCGTAGAGAATCAGCAACATCATTAGCTTGGCGATCGCCAATAGTTCTAACTTCTGACTGAAATTGCTCTCGAATCTTAGTTAGTTGCTGAAATTCTGGTTCAACTGAGCTAATTTTCTCCCGCAACTCTTGAACATCTTCCTCTAGCAAAGGGAGGCGGCGTTCAATTGCTTCATGGGTACGGTTGTAGGTAAGACGTGCTAAAGTCCTGGCTTGGCGCATTTCTGCGACAGCTCTTTCTTGGGTTAAAAAAGTATTTAGTGCCTTGCTAAATTCAGAAAAACCAGTCCCTTCTAAAGAATCGTCCGGATTTTTTAGCCGCCGACGTAGTGCTGCTAGAGAAGAAATCTCAAATACCCTTTCTTGATAGATATCATCACCATTGAGCTGGCAGTAAGGAGCTATGTTATTGTAGAAAACTTGACGCAGCTTTTCCTCAGCTTCTGCTATTTCTTGAGGATCATCTGGGTCAATTAGTCCCTTGCTAACTTCATCCCAAGCGTTAATTAGGAAGAAAACACTTAATCCCCTGTCTTTAATGTAGTTTTCTAAATAGCGGCGCTCTTCTAATGTGCAAGGCTGTGCTGCCCTAAAAACAAAGAGGATAGCATGGCAGTTATTAATATAATTGAGAGAAAGTTCGTTGCGTGCTTCTGTATCGTTAAGTCCAGGACTGTCAACAATCTCAATACCTTTTTCTAAGAGAGGTAAAGGATACTCAACTACAGCATGACTGACGTTAGGAAATGCTTGCTTATTTTCTTGTTCTAGTCTTTTAGCTTCACTAGGATCTATGGTGTATTGTTGCTTAAAAGTCTGAAAATCTAAACTTTCGGCTGGTTTATCTTCTTTAAAGTAAACCGTAACTTTCTTTTCTAGACCATAGCGTAAAATTGTTAGTAATGCTGTACAGGGATTTACATCAGAGGGCAATAATTTTTCACCAATTAAAGCATTGAGAAAAGTACTTTTACCTCGTTTGAGGTCACCTAAAACCATGAGGCGGAATACCCCCTCTCGCAAATTTTTACTGGCAAGGCTAATATCTTCTATTTCCGAGTCTAAACCAAGTTTACCCGAAGCTTTTTCTCCCTCTAATTCACCTTGACTTAACGTGTCAGCCATTGTGCCTAAATGATTGGCAATTTTCTGGCGTATTATTGACACTCGCTCCAGGTCTTGGAGTAAACGGCTATTAACAACTTGATAGTTCATATTTTTTACCTAAAAATCCCTCAACTAAATATTAGGGACAGCTGGTTTTTGTAATTTAGATAGTCAGACTTTTTATCTAACTACTTTTTGTCTTTATCAGACTCTAGAAAAAGTTTGTAAGAAACAAATGCCACCGTTCCCACAATGATGACACCAGCCAAGCCAATGGCTATCTTATAACTAACAATGACCACAACAATTAGAGCAGCAAACTTGCCTACCTTAACTGCTCTCCTTTGCCACCGTTTCAACCAACCTTCCGATTTCTCCTCTGGCTTAAGGGGAGTCGTCTGATGTAATGGTGGCTCTTGTTTATACAGTTCTGCTTCTATTTCCCGGAGTCTAATTGAGCGCTCTCTGTCGAGTAGCTCCTGTTCCCGGCGCTTTAGTTCTTTTTCCTGATCATTTTGAGAGTCCATCTGTCTTTAGCCTGTTTGCAGTTATCAAATTGTGCAAGCTGGTATAATCAATGAAGTAGAAATGAGATTAATCCCAGGAAATCTCTAATATGGGTCAGTTCTCTTCAACTTTAACCTCATAGCATTAGCACTGGCTAGATTAAAGCTCCAATCCTGTGCTGAAATGGTTAAAATCAGATTCTCAAACAAGAAACTGCCGTCCTCGAACTTGGCGGCAGCACTAAATTTATGGTTAATTGAGATGAAACTTAAATTAGCTAAAATAAGGGGCTTAGAAAGAAGAACCTTTGTAGATTCGCTCTTGCTGCTGGGGAGTAATCCATTCCAGTCTCGAAGACTGATTCTGAGGTGGTAAATACTGACCTAGCCGAGGATCATATTCTAAAACGTTGCCCGATTCAATCTCATAGACCCAGCCGTGAAGTTTTATTTGATTACTTTTGAGGCGAGAATAAATTACTGGGTAAGTGCGTAAATTATCTAGTTGAGTAAGGACATTTTCTTGAACTGCTATTTCTAGTAACTCTTCTTCCTTATATTCTTGGTAGTGGTCTTTGAGAGTTCGGCGAGTAGCTTCTGCGTGCTTTAGCCATTCGTAAACCAGTGGCATTTCTCCCTCAAGCTTGTCAATTTTGAGTAATCCTTTCATCGCGCCACAATGAGAGTGACCACAGACAATCACATCCTGAATATTTAAAGCATGAATTGCATACTCAACTGCTGCTCCTTCTCCACCATTGGTAGCACCATAGGGGGGAATGATATTGCCAGCGTTACGGATAATAAACATCTCTCCTGGCTCGGCTTGTGTAATCAAATTTGGGTCAATTCGGGAGTCAGAGCAAGTGATGAAGAGAATTCTCGGATGTTGTCCTTGAGAAAGTAGCTCAAATAGCTCTTGATATCTCTTAAAATAACTGGTCTGGAATTTATGCAGACCTTTAACTAACTTTTTCATGGTAGCAATTTACCCAAGCAGGACACAATCTATAAGATATAACAATTATGTCAGCTAGGGGAAAAAGTAAATTTGCGCTAAATTTTCCGAACTTGACCTATCTTCCGAGTTGCTTTTCCTGGGCTAGCATTAAGGATAATTATTACTTGCTTAATTTTTGTCACGATAAATTAATTTTCAAGTGAACATCATATCAGACAACTCACAGTTGCCTTCTACAACATAATTAAGCAGCAACAGTACTAGCAGTTTGACTAACTTGGGAACTACGGCTAACCCCTAACCAAATTTTGTCTCGCTCAGGTAACTGACTAACCTGTTCTTGCAACCAAGCTTGAAAATTTTCGTTGAGCAATCTTTGGCGCATCGCTTCATCCAATTGTGCTGGCAATAACTGCTCTACACGCACAATTACTTCCCATTCTCCTATGTTGACAGGTGCTTGAAGTTCACCAACTGGACTTACACAAATCAATTGAGCCAAATGAGGGTGAAGAGTACCCAGCTCAACTGGTCCCATCAGTCCACCAGTTTTTACTTCTGGTCCTTGTGAATATTGTTGCGCTAGTTCTGCAAAAGTCTGTTCTCCTTCTTGGATACGAAAGAAAATTTCATTGGCAATTCCTAAATCTTGAATCCGAATTAAAGAATAAACTGCCCGATCTAACTGTCTTTTCCGTTTGAGAAAGTAAGTTTCTAATTTGTGACCCCAGGTAGCTTGTTTGAATTTTTCAACTCTCAGTTCACGGGTTGCCAGCAGTTCTAGTTGTTCTTGACTCATGCTGTACTGCTCTCGCCATGCCTGCTTTTCAGCCTCAGTGTTCAGTTGCCAATGCTGATAAAACTGCTGACAAGCAAGAGCTGTTTCTTCAGGAGTACAACGGATATCGGCAATAGCTTGGTCAATGATGCTCTCACATAATAGTTGGGGTACTACATGATAACTGGCTAGTAAAGGAATAACTTCTTCAGCTGTGATGGTGCGGTTGCCGATTTGTAAAACTTTAGCCATATCTAGTTCCTCTTCTTTTGCTGCAATGACAAATACTCAAAAGGTCTATTGGTTTGACCAAACTTTCTAACCTCTATTTATTTATCTGTTGCCAGTGAAACAATTATGCAAGAATTACCAAAATTGACTAAGTTTACATGAGTATCAGTTGTTTTATTAGTAATAGACCTCTTGCCAAATTAAAAATCCAATCAAATTGAGGGGTAAAAAAGTCAAATCTCATACCTGTTCCCTATTCCCTGTTCCCTGACCTCTGCAAGAAGTCTAATTTACAATTAACAATCACACAAACTCCTCAGAAATCAATTCTGGGGAGTCGGTGAGTCTTTATAACTGATTGATTCTAGTAAGAATATGCACAATTGCCTTCAAACTTAGGCATAATTCGTGTTGTAGTGGTCAAGAGTCAAGGTGTAGTTGGTATTACCACTGTAGCTATAGACCTGGACAAAGTAGTCACCGGACAAGTCAATGCCGGAAATCAACTCCGAAGCACTACCACCACGAGTAGAAGTACCAACCACTTCACCACTGTCAACGAGGCCATTGTTGTTACTATCTCGAATCACCCGCACATCAGCATCAGCACTCAGTCCAGTTAGACTAATGTTGACAGCCTCGTAGGTACCCAAAGAGAAGCGGTAGGTATCATTAGTGTCAGTGTTACCAACCCAACCAGTTTCAGTGCGATCGCCCCACAAGTTGCCGAAGTCACCCTCAGAGTGGAGTACATTACTAGCGCGGGAGGTAGTAGAAGAGATAGCAAAATCGTAGTTGAGAGGACCAATGCTACCAGGAGCATAGCGACGAACCTCGGCAAAGTAATTACCAGCAGATTGAGAACGTAGGTTAATCGAGTCATCGCGGTTACTAACGAGACTAGAACTAGCAATCCGTCCCAAGTTCCTGTCGGTGGTATCTAAAACACCATTGTTATTGTAATCCCGGTAGAGGGTCAAATCTGCATCATCACCAGCAGTAATATCAGTCAGAGCAATGTTGAGGTTGCGAGTACCAGTGGTGCGGAACCGAAAGACTTCAGTAGGCTCAGAGGGGTTGAGGTTATAGCTATTACGAGTTACAGGAGTACTACCAACTGCACCGAGATTATAAGTAGTCATGTTCTTTCTTCCTTTTAACGTTGCCTAAGTATCGTTGGGGGAGAGATATAAGTCCTTGCTCAACTTGCCTGATGACCGACTTGTTTAATTCCCTCTATTAAGGTTTCTGCTCTAACTAAAGGTCTTATGCAACTAGTTACAAAACTTTACATAAGAATTTGCATAATTGACAAGTGAGGGAGACGGGGAGAGAGAACAACTTGACGGTCATCTCGATTTTAGATTTTAGATGAAGGGATTTTCCCCTTCGTGCCTTCGTTAGAAACAGCCTCAAGTGAAATGAAAAAACTCCCCATAACTTCTTAGGAAAAAGGGAGTCTCGTAACTGGTTGATTCTAGTAAGTAGATGCTAACTGATTGACTGAGTATCTAGATATAAAATGGTGTTCAAACTTAAGGTTGGCCAGGTGTAGCGAAGTGGTCGAGAGTCAAGGTGTAGTTGGTATTACCACTGAAGCTATAAACCTGGACAAAGTAGTCACCAGACAAGTTAATGTTAGAAATCAACTCTGAAGCACTACCACCACGAGTGGAAGTACCAACCACTTCAC
>JBAUJE010000344.1:0-21399 GCA_049683475.1 Coleofasciculaceae cyanobacterium
GTTTCAACTTAATGAATCCCGGCAACGGGATTGAAACGCGGAAGGAATTTCGGAAGGACGGAAAGAAAGTCTACTTCTTAGTCAACGGAATCACAACTTTATGTAGCCATGCAGTAAACTCGTCTCGCTTCAGGGTTCCCCTTGCCAAATTCAGCATAACCACTTCCTGATCATCAACCAATGCCTGAATCTCAAACCCATTGAAAACCAGAAACACTTCCATCGAAGCATGAGCTGTTCGCTTATTGCCATCGACAAATGAATGATTCATCGCCAAAGAAAACCCCAATGCGGCTGCTTTCTCTACTAACGTGGGGTATAGCTCTTCCCCGCCAAACGTCATCTGCGGCTGAGCAACCGCTGACTCCAACGCACCCTGGTCTCGAATTCCAGAAGTACCCCCTGTTTGCTCAATTACTTTATCGTGCAACCTCAACACCTCTTTAACCGACAGATACCGCATCAGGAAAGGCGCTCGTATAGCTCTTTGTTCTTATCCAGCACATAGCTTGCAGCCTGAGCGAAATCATCTTCAGGTTGCTGCTCGAGAGGGGAAAACATCTTCTCAAAACGTGCCTTAAGATCATTCATCCAACTCATTGGAATCACCTCCTCATACTGCAATCGCCCCACTACAATGCCGGGATGGATACCAAGTTTACTGGCAAAGGCTTTAACACTCTCTTTAGAACGCAATTGAGGCAGTTCAGGCTCGTACTCGTGCGGAATCAAAAACTCCTTTGCCCATTGATCAGCTTCTGTTTCCTGCTGTGATTCTAGTTTTTCTCCTCCATCCAACTCATCGAGAAAAATCCCTTTCTTCCCATGCAGCAAAATGTGTGCCGCCTCGTGAAAAAATGTAAACCAGAAGCGATCATTGGTCTTGCCATAGAGCGAAAGTTGAATCAGCGCCTTATGAGGATTCAGCCAGCGAGCCACTCCACTCGTATGCGCCCGTGGAATCCCTTGAACCAAAAAGAACACAACTCCTGCATCCCAGCACAACTGGCGCATTTGAGGCACAAATTCTTCCCGAGACAATAATGTGAGTTGCCGAATTGCTTTAACTGCACTCTTAAACTTAGCTTTGTTGTATTGCGGACAGTTCAATCCTTCCGCCTCAATTTCTCCCCGGCGTAACCAAGCTGAAATTGCCCCCACATCACTTTGCTCAGTCCGAGTGCGGCGGAAAGCAGCCTCCATGCCGACATAGTACTTTTGCCATTCCTCCGGTGAAGCCACCCCAAAAAAACGGAGCAACTCCCGGACAATAGCAGGCTTATTCTTAGCATCTCTGCGCCGTTTTTGAATCGCCCCTTGCTCCATTAATTCCTTAACTGGCAACTCATCCAACCAAGGAACCCACTGCTGAAAATCCACTTCCGCTTCCTGTTGAGCTAGTTTAGCGCGGTACTGTGCCTCCCGACTTAACCAAAAACTTACACTACTGCCCAACACACTTTCTAACTTAAGCGCTGTGTCCTCCGTAATTGGTGCTTTGCCATTAATCAACAAGCTAACGTGCTTGGTGGTGTAACCCAGGCGTTTTGCCAAATTCGCCTGACTCCACTCCCGCTCTTCAATTAAGTCAGCAATCGTCTCCCCAGGCGGCGAAATCCAGTCCGGGGTAAAAGGCTGTAAAACCTCAGTCATGATAATCCCCCATCCAAATAATACAGACCCGTGTTACTCGACTCCAATCAATGCCACCATCCTCAGTTCGGGGCATCGGATCGTGGTCTGGCTCAAACACCAAACGCTGTGGATGCACTAGATCTAGAGCAAACTGCCCTGCTCGATCTCCGTGTAAAGGGTGAGGACGACCTGCACACAGTTCAGTTACCGATGAGGCTGCTATTAAGTCAGCTAATCGGGCTTGTAACTTCCGAGACATCTGTTTTCCCAACTTACGCTGAGTCAATTTTTGCTGTTCACACAGGGCTTTTAAGTTCTTGTCCTTAAAATTAATTTTCATACAAGCTTACATAATCAAGTTTACCATATTGGTAAACAGTTTACCGACATGGTAAATATTAAACTTACTGAATCCCGGCAACGGGACTGAAACAACACCAGCATAATGACGATTAGATAAGGCGTTCCATCAATGTTTCAACTTAATGAATCCCGGCAACGGGATTGAAACAACAGTATGTTAGTCTAAACTCCAGCGTGTTATTTAAATTTATATTTCGTTAAGTTGACAGAAAATATGACTACTTATTTAGTAACCGGAGCCAATCGCGGTATTGGTTTGGAATATTGTCGCCAACTAAAAGCCAAAGGAAATGAAGTTATTGCAGTTTGTCGTTCTGTAACCGACGAATTAAAAGAATTAAATCTAGAAACCATCACAGATATCGATATTACCTCCGCTCAATCAGTAGCCAAACTAGTCACCCAAGTTGGCGATCGCACACTCGACGTTTTGATCAACAATGCAGGGATAATCGAACGAGTTAGCCTGTCAGACCTAGATTTCGAGAGCATTAGAAAACAATTTGAAGTCAATGCTTTAGGAACGTTGCGCGTTACTCACGCCCTGTTACCCAACCTCAAGGATGGCTCTAAAATCGCCATTATGACCAGCCGCATGGGTTCAATAGAAGATAATACATCTGGTGGTTCCTATGGCTATCGAATGTCCAAAGTTGCCGTATCGATGGCCGGTAAATCTTTAGCCTTCGATTTAAAACCGAGAGGAATTGCCGTAGCGATTCTCCACCCAGGACTAGTACAGACACGCATGACTAACTTTACCAATTCTGGAATTACCCCCGAAACTTCAGTCAAGGGCTTACTAGCTCGCATTGATCAATTAAATCTAGAAAATACAGGTACATTTTGGCACGCCAACGGAGAAATATTACCTTGGTGAAAACACCTTTTCGTCGGCTCGATTTTGGATTTTAGATTTTAGATTTTCCTCTCCTTGAATTATGAGTAATGAGTTTTAGTTGGATGGCACGAGTCATAGTTCTAGGTACTTGTTGCACACCGACTGACTTTACTCATTACTCATTACTCATTACTTAGCGAAGTTAATTTATCCTCCAGCCAAAAATATTTGTTGCGCCCTCAAATTCAACTCAGGAAAAGCAAGAGATTCGAGACACTCATCTCCCCTAAACTGCTTAACTTGATACTCCCCACGGTTAGGGATGAAGTAAGGAAGATTCAAACGCTCAAACTCAACATTCAGTTTTCTAGCTAAAAATCCGATAACTTCTTCATGTTTCCCCTTTGGCTGCGACATTTCAACAATTACCCCTCGGTGCAATTCATAGCGCCTATTTTCAGGCCGCCAATCCAAAAACTCTGGAAATGTTAACCTTTCTGGTATAGCTTGAATCATAGGATATGCGGGTATTACTAGTCGAAGATGAGCCAGATTTGGGAGCAGCTATTAAGCGATCCTTACAGCAAGAAGCCTATATTGTAGACTGGGTTCTCGATGGGGGCGAAGCCTGGGATTACTTAGAAAGCCAGTGGACAGAATACACCCTAGTTATTTTCGATTGGCTATTACCAGGTATATCAGGCTTAGAGCTATGTAAAAGAGTGCGAAGTACACAAAGTCCTTTACCAATTTTAATGTTAACGGCCAAAGATAGCTTAGAAGATAAAGTAATAGGCTTAGATGCAGGAGCTGATGATTATCTAGTTAAGCCTTTTGGTATGGCAGAACTTTTGGCACGGCTTAGAGCACTTCAAAGACGCACCCCTCTCTTCCCCTCTCAACAATTAACCGCAGGTAACCTTCGCTTAAATTACGGTACCCAAACCGTTTGCAGCCCAAATACAAAAGAGATTCAGCTTACCCACAAAGAATTTCAACTGCTGGAATATTTTATGCGCCACCCCAACCAAATCCTTACCCGTGACCAAGTTCTTAATCAGTTGTGGGAAACTGGTGCAGAACCTGTAAGTAATGTAGTAGCCGCCCAAATGCGACTGCTACGGCGTAAACTAGCTCAACATGGCGACGATGACCTGATAGAAACCGTTTATGGTACAGGGTATCGGTTCAATGCACCCTCTCAGTAAGGGGGTGAAGGAGTAAGGGGGTGAGGGGGTGAGGGGGCTGGGGAGACGCGGAGATGGGAAGAGAGTTTGAGGGTTTCTCCAAAACCGGCTAAATATACAAGTTAAATGTCGAATAGCTTATCATCTCCTTCTAACTTGCAACCTTGCTCCTTCTCTTACCTTCTGCCCTCTGCCCACTCCTTCGGAGAACGCTGTGCGAACTGCCCTCTGCCTTCCACCAATTAGATAATTTATTTCTTGGAATTCCCTAAAACCCCTCTGAGTAAAAATAGACTCTTCAGTCAGACTCGCTATCGATTGGCCGGTTGGTACGCTGGCGTAATGGGTTTAATCTTGAGTTTATCTGGTTTTGGGGTTTATGAAGCGATCGCCCATGCTCATCGGGTTGCTGCTAAGGGAGAATTACAATCTGTTGCTGGAACCATCCACGATATTCTAGAACCAACCCTCAAGCAACCAGGACATTTAGAAACTGATACTAAAGCGCTTTTACCTAATCTTTGTCTAGTAAACCAAAGCTGTTCTAAGGAAAGATTACCTTCCGAACGTCATATTTTAGGGGCTATTTATCAGGGAAAATACTATCTACGCTTTTTAGATTCCTCTGGTAAATTAATCGCCCAAGCGGGATTACTACCCCAAGATTTATCTTTAACTTCAGCAGATGAGGGTTGGCAATTACTTAAGGATAAGCAAGGCAACCGTTACCGTCAAATTTCCTTATCGCTACATACTGACAATCAACTCCCCTGGGGATACCTCCAAGTAGGACTTTCTCTGCAAGACTTTGATGAGTACCTCACCTCTGTTAAATTGATTATGTTGTTGGGATTGCCAGTAGCCATGTTAGTCATAGGCTCAGCTGCTTGGTGGTTGGCGGGACTAGCCATGCAACCAATTTATTTTTCCTATCAACAAATTCAACAATTTACAGCAGATGCAGCTCACGAACTACGCACACCTTTAGCGGCTATTCGAGCAACGGTAGAATCAGTTTTAAGAATCAACCATTTACCAGAAGCTGAAGCAAGAGATACCCTACAAGTAATTGAGCGTCAAAATTATCGTCTTTCTCAACTTGTCAGCGACCTTTTACTACTCTCCCGCTTGGATCAGCAATTAGTAAGTCAACACCATCACTGTAATTTTTCAGACATAATTAGTGATATTGAAGAAGAGTTAGCAGCTCTTGCTATTCAACAACATGTCAAACTAACTACTGATATCCGAGTTACTCAATGTTTGAGCATAATTGCTAACGAAGAGCATCTTTATCGTTTGGTATTTAATGTGGTAGCTAATGCCATTCAATACACACCACCAGGGGGTCAGGTTAGTTTAATCCTTGATAGTAACGAGCAATGGATTTTAATTGAAGTAAGGGATACAGGAATTGGTATTGCCCTGGAAGATCAAGGGAAAATTTTTGATCGCTTCTATCGGGTGAAAAGCGATCGCTCTAGAAGTTCTGGGGGTTCAGGCTTAGGGTTATCTATTGCTTGTGCGATCGCCACAGCACACCAAGGCAATATTCAAGTACAAAGTGAGTTAGGTAAGGGCAGTACCTTTACAATTCGACTACCTAGAAGCAAATAAGTAGTTTGATGATTATTTGTTAAGCAATGCCAAATTTCATCCTGATTTCATCCCTGGCTGAAAAACTTTAAGTAGCAGACACAATTAGTAATTTCTATAACTGCTAAGCCAATTTATATTTCAATCCTCTTTTCTAAGACTTTTGCACACTAAAAATTAGTGGGCTTGAGTTCATTTGGAGAACACACAATGTCTAACATCAACATTCACCGTCTAAGTACCAATGCTTTAATACTTAGTACCTTGCTGTCTGGTTCCCTGTTTGCTGCCGTTACCCCTGCCATTGAGCTTGCTAATGGACAAACTGCTTTTGAAAGTGCCCCCCGTTTGATTCGAGCAACTAGCAGCTTCAGCAGTAGGAATCTACCTACCGCCACCTACCAATTCACCTTACAAGTACCAGAAAATGCCGGGGAACCTCTCAAAGCAGTCAAGATTGAAGGACGCAATAACTCAGAAGCCATTGAATTTGCAACCAGTAAAAGCCGCGCTTTTAGGGGTGATAGTTTAGCAGGGGGTCAAAATCTCTCAGTTTCCAGCGTTGGTGGAGTTTCAAAAGCTGATGAAGTAACTGTTGTTTTTGATCAACCTGTTTCACCTGGTAGCACGGTAACGGTTGCTATCAAGCCCAAGCGTAATCCCTTCAATCCAGGAGTTTACCTCTTTGGCGTTACAGCTTTTCCTGAAGGAGAGAACAGCCAAGGGCTTTATCTGGGTTCAGGTCGTATACAAATTTATCACTGATACTAGTTGGGTTTACAGCAATTTCCATTTGACTTAAGTAAAAAATAATCCTGTGTAGTAAGAACCCTGCTTGGGGGGACTTCCCCCCAAACCCCCCGTCGGGGGACGAGGCGCCTCCCCCGAACCCCCTGCACAAAGATTGATTGGTTGGGATGAATTTTCTTAAGTCACTGACTTAAGAAAGGCAGAAGGGATTTATCCCGATATGTGAAGTTTGGTTAAACTGGCTTGAGTCTCCAGTTGACTGGAGATTCTACTCTAGATGTGTAAAAACCTATTACTTAAAAGGACAAAAGTGATTACCAATCTACGTAATCAAACTCTGACTAGTACTGTTCTAGCAGTCATAGCCCTGCTCTCACTTACAGCGACATCTTCAGTTGCTCAAACCAAGCCGGAAACACCGATAACACCAGCTCAGACTCCAGAACAAATGCCTATGACTCCAGAACAAATGAGACAGCATCACCAACAGATGATGGAGCAAATGGAGATGATGATGGGACAGATGGAGCAAATGCACGAAATGATGGGGCAGATGGGTCAAAACAACTGCACAACAGGAGATGGTACTGGGACAAGGGGCAACCCTAACCACCAACCTGGCCACGGGATGGACAACTCGACAACGAAGTAGGCATCAATCTGGTCATTTTCCTACATCAATCTTGAACTGCTGTTAGTGTGAATTAGTAATGCAAACCAGCCATCTACGTCTCAAAGGTATGGGTTGCGCCGCCTGTGCCAAAACAATTGAAGAAGCAATTCAAACTGTCCCCGGTGTCGTTGAGTGCAATGTCAACTTTGCCATGGAACAAGGTACAGTTAAGTACAGCCCTAAATCGACAAACTTAGAGCAAATTCAGCAAGCTGTGGCCGATGCTGGCTACACAGCCAAACCCTTAGAAGTAAGGGGTACTGAGGAAGAAGATACAGAAAAAGAGGAACGACTGGCCCAACAGAAGGAGTTGAGGCAGAAAGTATGGCTGGGAGGTATCGTAAGTATCTTACTGTTCATGGGTTCCCTACCCGCCATGACTGGTTTATCTGTACCTTTCATCCCCCACTGGTTGCATAACCCTTGGCTACAACTAGTCCTCACTACACCCGTCTTGTTTTGGTCTGGCCAATCCTTTTTCATCGGTGCATGGAAAGCTTTTAAGCGCCATGCTGCTGATATGAATACTTTAGTCGCTTTGGGTACGGGGGCAGCTTATTTATATTCCCTCTTTGCCACCTTCTTTCCTGGAGTCTTAAGGGAGCAAGGTTTGGAAGCCGAAGTTTACTACGAAGCCGCTGCCATCATTATTACTCTAATTCTACTAGGACGATTACTAGAAAACCGCGCCAGGGGACAGACTTCTGAAGCCATTCGCAAATTAATGGGACTCCAGGCCAAAACGGCTCGCGTCATTCGTAAAGGGCAAGAAATTGACTTACCCATTGAACAAGTAGAGGTAGGTGATACCATTCTCGTCCGTCCCGGCGAAAAAATCCCTGTAGATGGGGAGGTAATAGAGGGTTCTTCGAGTATAGATGAGTCGATGGTGACGGGAGAACCCATACCAGTTAAGAAGAAAACAGGGGATGAGGTGATCGGTGCCACTATTAATAAGACAGGTAGTTTTAAATTCCGTGCCTCACGGGTAGGTAAAGACACAGTATTGGCACAAATCGTTAAATTAGTCCAAGAAGCCCAAGCCAGTAAAGCACCGATTCAAAAATTGGCCGACCAAGTAACAGGCTGGTTTGTACCCGTAGTTCTAGCCATTGCGATCGCCACTTTTGTTATTTGGTTTGATTTCACGGGCAACCTTACCCTTGCCCTCATTACCACTGTTGGTGTCTTAATTATCGCCTGTCCCTGTGCCCTTGGTCTAGCCACTCCTACCTCAATTATGGTTGGTACAGGTAAAGGAGCAGAAAACGGCATTTTAATTAAAGGTGCTGACAGCTTGGAATTAGCCCACAAAATTCAGACCATTGTTTTAGATAAAACTGGCACCCTTACCCAAGGCAAACCCACCGTTACTAACTACATTACCGTCAGGGGAACTGCTGATAGTAATGAAATTAAAATCCTAGGTTTCGCCGCCGCTGTAGAACGCAATTCTGAACATCCTTTAGCCGAGTCAATTGTTGAGTATGCCAAATCTCAGGAAGTAGAATTCCCCTTACCAGAAGTTGAGGAATTTGAAGCTTTGGCAGGTAGAGGCGTTCAAGGAACCGTTGCAGGAAAATTATTACAAATTGGTACAAGACGCTGGTTTGAAGAATTAGGAATTGATACCCAACAATTACAATCTTCCAGTCAAGCTTGGGAAGCAGAAGCAAAAACTACCGCTTGGGTAGCCGTTGACGGAAAAGTTGAGGGATTAATTGCCATTGCTGATGCTTTAAAACCTTCTTCTGTTGAAGCAGTCAAAACCCTGCAAAAAATGGGTTTAGAAGTAGTAATGCTGACCGGAGATAACCGCCAAACTGCTGAAGCGATCGCCGATGAAGTTGGTATTGAGCGAGTATTTCCGGAAGTGCGACCAGAACAAAAAGCAGCACAAATTAAGACCCTACAAGCTGAAAACAAAATTGTAGCCATGGTAGGAGATGGCATTAATGATGCCCCAGCCTTAGCTCAAGCCGATGTGGGAATTGCCATTGGGACAGGAACAGATGTGGCGATCGCAGCTGGTGATATTACCTTAATTTCCGGTGATTTAAAAGGTATTGTTACTGCTATTCAACTCAGTCGCGCCACGATGAGAAATATTCGCCAAAATCTTTTCTTTGCCTTCATCTACAACACCGCAGGTATTCCTATTGCAGCTGGTATTCTTTATCCTTTCTTCGGTTGGTTACTCAATCCGATTATTGCTGGGGGAGCAATGGCATTTAGTTCTGTTTCTGTAGTTACTAATGCCCTGCGTTTACGTAATTTTAAACCGCAAGTTAGATGATTGTGGAAAATTGAAAATTGAAAATTGAAAATTGAGATTACTTATGCAAGAGGTTTACTGAATGAAGTACAAAACTATTAAATATAGTATCCTTAGCCTTGGCTTAATGCTAGGTTTATCTCAAACTGTATCTGCTCAAATACCAGCATCTGAGTCTCAGAATCAGTTTCGTCCCATTGAGCAACCTTTACCTTTAAAAGTTGGGGTCACTTTAGGAGGCTTAGCTTTAATCGGTGCAGAACTTTGGTGGTTTTTATTCAGTAAAAATAAGTCTCAAACTGCTCAAGCTAAGCAGGGATTTCAAGAATTAGAGATTACTGTTGATGGTGGATATATCCCGGACAGAATTATCGTTAAAGCTGGTCAACCTGTGCGGCTCAATTTCTTCCGGAAAGACCCTAGTAGCTGCGTAGAAAAAGTTTTATTTCCTGATTTCCACAAAGCCGCCGATTTAAAACTGAATCAAACTACACCTGTTGAATTTACACCCCAACAGCCAGGAACTTACGGCTTTCACTGTGGCATGAATATGGTTCATGGAGTTGTAGAAGTGGAAGGAGATGTTACTAGCAAAGAATAGGTTTTAAAGTCCTAGCTAAACTCAAGTACTAGAGCATTTCATCCTGATTTCATCATCTTTTGCCATGCTGGAGAAGTTTAAAAAGCTGGCTTAACTGTCTCAAAAAGGTAATTCTACAGTGGGAAAAAGACCTATCAAGCAACTTACAGCAGCCCTAATCTCAGCTATCTTGGTCATTGGCCTAGCTCCTAAACCCTCTGTGGCCGAAAAACGCAATAGCATTGCTCACCCTCGCACCCCCTACCAACTCGCCTTTTACAAGCGCCACAGACCAAGTTATCGAGTTGCAGGAGCCTTGCACTTTGCTCACAGTAAGCTGCATGATGTCTTACTGTTAACTCCCTTTGAGCGCCATGCAGAGGAAGATGCCAAATTTTACGAGGAAGTTATTGGCTTCTACAAAAAACCGCCTCGTATTGAACCGACAATGGAATTTTACGCCCCCTATGCAGCCAGGGCAACTTGGCAATTATTCCGCACCATTGACTCGGTTCACCTCCTACATGAGATGACAGAAGATGTTATGTCAGATAAGGATATTCCTTGGCCTGAAAAGGAAAAGGTTCTTAAAGAGGTTTATGAGTACTATAAATCAACTTATAAAGATATTGCCCTCAGTCCTGCACCTCTAGATGTAACCATGCGCCGCGCTGCGGTGATGATGAAGCCCTATTTCAGCCTCACCCGCAATTACTATCCCAAAAATAACAACTTCTTCTATGCTGCTCACTGGTGGCATCCGGCTGTTTATGAGTCAATGATGATTGGGGGTAATGATCAAGAGCAGGACATGATGATGCAGAAGATGGAGGAAGTTTTCAAATCCCAGGTTATCCCCAACCCACCCCAACGGATGATTCTGGCTCGCGAAGGTATGCCTCGCTACAGTCGTCTTTCTCCAGAAACGGCCAATACTTTTGACAACCTGCACATGCTTCACGGCATTACTTATGATATCTTTGCCTATGATGGCTGGACGGTAGAGCAAAAGCGAGCTGAACTATATCGTGTCCTAGATGCCATGAGCTATCAGCCGGGAGACGAGAAATTAGCCCGTAAGTTTACAACTCCTAAACCTGATTTTAATCCCCTTGCTTACGACGATTGGACAAAAAGCTCTGAGGGGGCAATGACACAGATGATGATGGAAATGCTCTCAGAGATGATGCCTGCCATGATGCAGCAGCATGGGGGGATGAATTCAGCTATGCACAATGGCCATGAGATGAATCCGGAAATGCCCCATGGGAGCATGCATTCAGGTATGAATAACGACCATGGGATGAGTCCAGAAATGCACAAAATGCACCAGGAGTTAATGGCCCAATTGAAACTAAAACTGACCCCAGGTATACAAGAGGGGGAAATAGCTGGCTCATTTATGGAAGCGATGAAGGCAATTATGCCCAATATGCAGATGTCCCCAGAAGCGATGCAGCCGGGAGTTGCTCCCAAGATGATGACTGAGGCTATGCTTAAAGGTTGGCAGGAAAAATACGGTGATTTACCTGATATTGAAGGGCAACCAATGGGACAGGAACCGAATGCAGCTGCGATGTTGGCACCAACTAATTAACTGACGGGGAGACGGGGGGACGGGGAGACAGGGAGATGGGGAGTAGGGGAGTAGGGGCTAAGCATTTGTACCCAGATTTATAGGTGAGAGCAAGATTTTTATGCAAATGCTTAGCCCTTCCCAAATATAGGCTATCCAATTTTGAGGAGTGATAGGTAATAAGTGAAAAGCAAATTGCAGTATTTAGCCATTCCTGTTTTAGGACTAGCAATGATGGGAGTATTCGGTCATAGAACAGCTCAAGCGGCTGATCATCTTAATTTAGAAGAAGGACTACCTTTAGAAGTAGAAGATGCTTACCCTGTACCCTATCAAGGTAGGGAATTACAAGGAGTATTTAAATATGAACGTACTGAAGATGGAGAAGACCGCTTTGTTATAGAACCGCGTATAGAGTACGGCTTTGCTCCTAATTGGCAAGGCAAAATTACTGTACCATTTGAGTTTGGATCTGGCGGAGATGATGGTCTGGGAGATGTTGGTTTAGAGGTCTTTTACAACTTCAATACAGAGACTTTAAGTACACCAGCTTTTGCTGCTTCTGTTGGTGTTGATTTGCCCACTGGTGATGATAGCGCTGGGGTTGACCCTACCATTAAATTAATTGCCACCAAGACTTTGGGTAGAGGAGGCAATCTTGACCGCCTCAATCTGAATTTATCCTATACTCTCAACGATCAACGCCAGTCTAGCGAAAGAAGCGATCGCTTTGCTGCTGTCTTAGGTTACAGTCGCCGACTCAATTCAGAAACTATGTTGCTAACTGATTTAGTTTTTGAGCAAGAAGAAGAGGAAGATAAAGAAGCTTTTATTATGGAAGTAGGTATTCGTTACCAATTAACGCCACTCAATGTGCTAGCGATTGGTGGGGGAATTGGCTTGAGTGAGGAATCCCCTGATTTTCGCATTACAGCAGGATTTCAGCAATCTTTCTAACTAGTTGCTAATAACATAACTGTTTAAGTGTCAAATTGAGGGAGAAAACTATGAATTTACTAAAAAGTAAGAGAAAAACACTAATTAACTCTCCCCTTTACTTAGTAGCATTTACCTGGTCAGTCCCACCTCTATTGGCTCACACAAATCACCCCCATAACACAAGTAATAATACAGTTTCAACTGAGGCACATAATCCTGAATCAGCAGCTATGCCAGAAATGGTATCTGAGCAAGAACCCTCTAGTTCAACAGTAGAAATTGCACCCTCTCCAAAACCAGCGACAACTAAAGATGCAACTTTAGCTATCACAGAAAGTTCAAGTTTCAGTAATCCTCTGTGGGGATTAGGAGAAATAATTCTGGCATTACTAGTAACAGGTCCTTTCTTGTTGTTAGCAATTAAAAGGCAAATACAAAAATGATTAAGTTAACTAAAAAATGGTGGATTAGTTCGCTGGTGATGTTAACTGTAATTGCTTGCTCACCTGCTAACGTTGAGACTACTACTCCTGAGTCTAGAGAAGCTGAAAATAGCGAAGTTACCCTTATTGCTGCCCCTGATAACTGGCGACAAAATACTCATATTCACAGTATTGGTATCAATCCTGATAATCCCGAAGTTATTTATCTAGCCACCCATCACGGTTTAATCAAGCGTTCAGAAGCAGGAGAATGGCTACAGGTCGGAGAAAACCGCTCTGATTTCATGAGCTTTGCCATTGACCCCCAAGATAGCAGCCGTTTTTATGGTAGTGGTCATCCTCCTACAGGGGGTAATTTAGGTTTTGTGGTCAGTGATAATCAAGGGCAAGATTGGCAATTGCAAGCTCTTTCAGGAGTAGACTTCCATGCTTTAGCGATCGCACCTGCTGACCCTAATATTATCTATGGTTGGATAACTTCTGGCAAGCAAGGAGAAGAAGGTTTCTTTGTCTCAAAAGATGGGGGCAAAAACTGGACACAATTAATTACTGCTGGTCTAGAAGTACACCCTTTTAGTTTAGCCGTTGACCCCAGCAATAAAAATCATTTATTTGCCACTACTGAGCTAGGTTTATACGAAAGTAAAGATGGTGGTAGTAACTGGAAAGCTGTAGCCAATTCTCTCCAAGCACCAATCGCAAGTCTAGCCTTAGTTGAAGAAAGTAACCAGACAATAATCTATGCTTATCCCCTACAAAAAGAAACCTCTGGAATTTTCCGCAGTAAAGATTATGGTAAAACCTGGGAACCTGTGGGTCAAGGAATTGAGGGCTTAATTTTGCAGTTAGCAGTTGCTCCTAGTAATCCCCAAATTCTTTACGCTGTCAACCAAGAAAGTATAATTTTCCAATCCCGTGACAGTGGGAAAACTTGGCAAGAACTGAAGTAAGTTTGTTTATCTATGGTCATTAACAAGGCTCACATCCGCCAACTACACTCCTGGTTTGCTCCCATCATGTTACTTCCTGTCTTGCTTACCCTAACTACAGGTTCTTTGTTTCAAGTAGCAGTTCTGACAGGAAAAGGCAATGAATTTCTCTGGCTATTAGACTTACACCGAGGTAAATTCGGTCAAATTAACCTAGAAATTATTTACCCCTTTCTCAATGCTTTTGGTATTTTATCCCTAGCTATTACAGGTATCACCATCTGGTTCCAAACGAGGCGGCGAAGTCCACGCCGACAGTAGAAATGATTAAACATCTCAACCGTAGACAATTCTTGATATTAACTGTAGGTAGTGCAAGCGCTGCTTTACTCAGCCAATGTAGCAGAGGACAGGGGCAAAATATTCAATTAAAAAAATCCCTAACTAAGCTAAACACTAGTACCGATGGTTTGCTAGATGTTGCCCTAGAAGCAAGTGAGTATTCCGTTAATTTAGGAGGTCAACAAGCCTATCTATTAACTTATAACAGACAGATTCCTGGTCTTCGCTTGGAAGCAAAACCAGGGGATACAGTACGCATTAACTTTACCAATAATCTCTCTGAAGTAACTAATTTACACTACCACGGCTTGCACGTTACTCCCACTGGTAACGGTGATAATGTTTTCTTGGAAATTGCACCTAAAGAAACTTTTACCTATGAATTTACCTTACCTAAAAATCATCCAGTTGGTACTTTTTGGTATCATCCCCATCATCATGGTTTAGTAGCTAAACAACTATTTGGTGGTTTAGCTGGTCTATTTATAGTGCGGGGTGAGTTAGATGAAATTCCCGAAATTAAAGCAGCGAAAGAGGAATTTTTAGTTCTTAAAGACTTTGAGTTGAACAGAAATGGACGCATCCCACCTCCCCGTCACATGGAACAAATGATGGGACGGGAAGGCAATTTGGTCACAGTTAATGGTCAAGTTAACCCAACTTTTTCCCTAGCTGCTGGGGGTTTGTTGCGCCTACGTTTGGTCAATGCTTCTTCTTCTCGCTTTTATCGACTTAGCTTAGAGGATCATCCTTTTTATTTAATAGCCACAGATGGTGGTTCTCTTTCTGAACCTATAGAACTAAGAGAATTACTACTAACACCAGGGGAACGGGCCGAAATACTGGTGCGAGGTGAGAGGGAACCGGGACAATACAGCCTCTTAAATTTGCCCTATGACCGAGGAGGTATGGGTATGATGGGTGGCAGAGGTATGATGGGTGGTCGGCAACGCAGAGATAACCCTATGACTCTAGCTACTCTTACCTATAAAGATAAAATTGAGACACTTCCTTTACCGACTAAGCTATTACCTGTAGAAACATTACCAGAAGCGACCAAGGTGCGACGCTTTGAGCTTTCCATGGCAATGGGTCACGGTAGAGGTATGATGTTTCTGATTAATAATAAGGCATTCCAGCCTGGTCAAATTGATACTCAGGTACAGCTGAATACCGTAGAAGACTGGGAAATAGCAAATACTGACCCTGATTTAATGGATCACCCTTTTCATTTACATATTAATCCCTTTCAAATTATCAGCCGTAACGGCAGAGCAGAACCTTATCTAGCTTGGAAAGATACCGTTTTAGTACCAAGTGGTGAGACAGTACGTATCCGCACTCGTTTCAGTGATTTTTCAGGTAAAACAGTTTACCATTGCCACATTCTTGACCACGAAGATTTAGGTATGATGGGCACCCTGGTCATAAAAAGTTAGGTCATCTTGATTTTGGATTTTAGATTTTAGATTTTCTCCATCTACCTCATCTCCCCCATAAGTTATCTGAGAGTCAGGAGACTAACAAATCTATCTCCCTTTTCCTCCTTATCCCCCATCCCACTCATCTCTTAATCAAATAGAGAAATGCTATAAATCTAGCAGCATTGACAAAAATTCTGTTTAATAATCTCAATTCTTTGTTGCACTTTAGGATGTATTGAACTATCCTCAACATTGAACCATTTAAAATGACTGTGTTGAAAATCAAGAGTTAGTTCTAATAACTGGCTATGTCGTAAAGAATAGCCGAAAAAAACGTTAACTGAATGATAATTTACTCCCTCAAAAGAAGAATCTTGCCATATTTCGTTAATCACACCCCCAGCAATTAAGTCTTTTTCATTAATATCTAGTCCCAGTTCTCGTTTAAACTGCCTGACAGCACCATCGGCAAATTCTTCGTTTTTTAAAAGTCTTCCCCCAGGAGAGTAGTACTGATTTTGAGCTGGTTTGTTAACCCTGTTAAGGAGTAAAACTTCAGTAAAGTCCTCTCGGAAGGGAAGAACATCAACCGTAACTACTGGAAGCATGGCAATTGTAATTTTGTAAGTTTCTGCGTCAATCATTCCGTATTGAACAGGAGGTCGCTGCTCGTCTGTTTCAGAACAAAATACTTCTGAATAAGGTTGCTGCTGCATTTTCATGGGCTTACTCAAAAACTATTAAACGCTTACAATATTATGATTCCCACAACTCAGACAAAAGTAACAGCTCCAGCGACAAACTAATTAATTTATATACGTAAAGTTTTCTCCGATCAATTTAAATTAAAAAAATCTCTGGTGGAGAGAAATATTTTTTACTCCTTCCCCTGCTAGATGATAATTGCCGGTTGATATAGCGCTACGCGCTAGGGAACAGGCAATAGGCAACAGGCAACAGTAAGCTGTGATTGGGTTTCAAGATGTAAAAACGTCCTAACTTTAACGCGTAGTGCTATAGTTGGTTGTCGTTTTCTCACCAATCACTATTAATAATGTATGATGCTCAATTATACATCGAATAAATGCAAACACTGCTTTGCCATACTTTTTGGTGTGATTTGCTGAAGAGTCACATCGAGTTGAGTAGTTGACGATTGCTTTGAATTATGGCCTATGATCTAAACTTCCCGTTGCTTTGCGCTCGAAAGCGCCAGCCAAGGAAATCAAATCCCTCTGTCGTAGCGGTTAACTTGGTTTTCTCTTCGTTGACATGAAGCCCTCGTTTAAAGGCGACTGATCAGTTTAACTTGCTTGTCCAGAGCATCCTACTTTTCCTGCTGCCTTAGCTTCGGGCATTTGCAGAGCAATTTCTATCAAAAACTCTGTACCTTTACCCAGTTCTGAGTGACATTCCAAGCTTCCCCCGTGTTTCTCAACAACAATTTGATAGCTAATTGATAGTCCTAAGCCAGTACCTTCTCCGACAACTTTAGTGGTGAAGAAAGGATCAAAAATTTTCTTCGTAACCTCTTCAGCCATACCAGGGCCGTTGTCAGTAATCCGAATAAAGACGCTCTTACAGTTGTGATTTGATTCACAGGAGGAAGCTTTTGGGGAACAATTCTTTGCCTCGGTAGCAATCTTAATTGTTTTAGTGTAAGGCTGACTATTTTTTGAGGACGGCTCATATCTTTCTAGAGCATCAATGGCATTATTAAGGATGTTGAGAAAAACTTGATTGAGTTCTCCCGGATAGCAATCTATTGCGGGTAATTCACCGTATTCCTTAACAAGTTGGATGTTAGCAGCTTCTGGCTTGAAGCGGTGCTGTAAAATTAAAAGGGTATTATCAATGCCCTCGTGAATATCTGCTGACTTACGCTCTGCTTGATCCAATCGTGAGAAATTTTTCAAGCTAAGGACAATTTGGCGGATGCGATTTACCCCTATATTCATTGAATTGAGCAATTTGGGGAAGTCCTTCAACATAAAGTCAAGTTCGATTTCTTGGCTTAGCTCTTCAATTTCTGGGGAGGGTTGGCAATAGTGCTGACGATAAAGCTGCACCAATTTCAATAAATCATTAGTATATTGATTCGCATAGGCAATATTGCCGTAAATAAAAGTGACTGGATTATTGATTTCATGGGCAACGCCAGCTACTAACTGCCCCAGGCTAGACATTTTTTCGGTTTGAACTAGCTGAATTTGCGCCTGCTGGAGTTGCTTTAAAGTAATTTCTAACTGAGTAGTTTTCTCCCGAAGAGCTGCTTCTGACTCCCGTAGTGCTGCTTCAGCGACTTTACGAACTTTCAGTTCTTCGGCTACTTGCTCAAATAATGCCGCTTGCTGAATTGCCACACTTAACTGTACACCCAACTCTTTGAGCAAACTAATGTCTGACTCAAGCCACTTTCTAACGCCAGAGCATTGATGGGCAATCAGCAGTCCCCACAGGTTATCTCCTTGTAAAATGGGAACTACCAAGTTTGCCCGTACTTGAAACTGCTCTAGTAATTCTCGGTGACATTGGCTCAGACTTGAATTATGGATATCCTCAATAGCAGAGACTCGACCTTGTTGGTAAAGATGAGCTTTGGTTTTCTGAAAACAAGTGTCTTCAATATTTTCTCCTAAAGATATCCTCCACCTTTTTGAATCTACTGACTCTACTACTATTGTTCCACTCCAATCGGGATTAAAGCGATAGAGAACTGTGCGATCGCATGCCAGAAACTGTCGCACTTCTTCTACAGCTGTCTTGAGCACTTCCTCCAACTTCAGAGACTGACGGATGCGCTGATTCATTCCTGTTAGCAGCTTTTCTCTCTCCGCCTGCTGTCTGAGTTTTTCTTCTCCCTGTTTTCGCTCTGTAATGTCCCGAAAAGACCAAGTTCTGCCATAGTACTCTCCATCGGGGGATAATACTGGAGCTGAGTAGCGCTCAAACACTTGTCCGCTTTTAAGGCTAATTTCATCACTCATAACTGAGCTAGGATTTTCTTCTAGACGCTCCACTTTACTTAAAACTGGTAGTGGATCGGCTAGCAAGGAAAACATATACTCAAGTCGTTTTTCCCGATTTTTTAACTTGAGGATCTCTTCAGGAATTTGCCACATTTGACAAAATCGTTGATTGTAGTCAACAACTGCTCCCTGCTCATCAACAACTATAACCCCGTCGATGTCAGCTTCTTGCTGTGCCTTCCTTAAGGCATTTGTTCTTCGTAAATTTCTTTCAACTTGCTTACGCTGGGTGACATCTGTCTGGACACCAATAAAATGGGTTAGTTGACCATTACTATCCTTTACTGGCGAAATTGTCAGCTCATTCCAGAAGAGTGTGCCATCTTTACGGTAATTTTTCAACACCACATGGCATTCTTGGTGTGTCTTAATGGACTGGCGGATTTGCTCAATCACATCTTCTTCTGTACCCTCTCCTTGCAGGAACTTGCAATTGCGACCGAGAACTTCCTGACGGGAATAGCCGGTAATATCCAGGAAAGCTTGATTACAATAGATGATGGGATTCTTTGGTTGGCGAGCATCGCTAATGACAATGCCGCAGCTGGTTGCTGCTAGAGCACGCTCGTAGAGCCAGAGAGTCTCCGGAATAAGGGTTTGTTCTGAAAAACCATTTAATTGACTACCATTGGCTTGCTTGCTTGCCATTGCCTTTATACTCTTTAGCAGGTTGAGCTGATTACTTCTATTTTTTATCCTAACTAGACTGCTATCTTAATCTAAGACTTTCAAGGTTTGCTATCAATGAAAATAGCTATACAGACCGTTTAGTATAATAGCCTGTATTGCTTTCGAGATAATCCCACTTAGCCTGGGGTTAATAAATAGCTTTAGTATATGATCTAATTTTTTCTATTATACTTCCCTCTAGAGAGTCAGACTCGCTGATGATTTAAAGTTTCCATTAAGGATGCTGCGGTCGCTTTCTTGAAGGGCTAGTTGATTTTTTTGTTAAAAGTTATTAGCAGTAAGTTGTTATTGGGAAGTTTATGCTGCAAATTAATCTATTAAGATTGCTTTTAACTCTGTCTCTAGATAGATAAATGAGCCAATTAATAATAATCATTAATTGCTTGCTTTGCGTTTAACTTTACTCCCTAAGTTCTGAATAAGTTACTAGTCCTGAGAATTTGCATCCTGAAAATGTTAGGCAAAACCGCTACCTCTAAAATATCACTACAACCCATTGACCGTCTGGCACGGGGATTAATGCTACTGCTCACTCTACTCATTGGTATATTACTGTGGAGTGGTGATCACAGTGCACCTCGTGTGCGGAAATTTAGTTGGCAGAATAAACAAATCGGGTCAGAGGATACGGCCTTTATCTTGACCTTTAACCGTCCGATGAACCAGGCTAGTGTCGAAGAGAACCTAACTATAGAGCCACCTCTACCTGGTAAAATCAGTTGGGCAGGACGTAGGATGGCCTACACTCCTCTCTCTCCTGTACCCTACGGTACAAAATATCAATTACGACTAACAGAAGCTAAAGACAAGTTTGCTCACGAGGACGAGGGAAAAGCGATTGATCCTTTTACTGCTACCTTCAGAAGCCGTGATCGCGCTTTTGCCTATATTGGGGTTGAACCAGAAGAGAAGGGTAGGTTAATTCTTTTCAACCTAACCCAGCAACAAAAAACGGTTCTGACACCTCCAGATTTAGTGGTCATGGACTTTCAACCCTACCCAGACCGTGAGAAAATTTTGTTCTCTGCCAGTACTAGTCAAAGTCAAGATCAGGGCTTGCTTAACCAACAACTTTACACTGTGACAACAGGAATGTCTTTTCAATCCTCTGAGCAAAAGTCATTCTCAGCGGAAGCCGTTGGCAAGGTTCAGTTAGTTCTAGATAGTAAAGAGTATCAAAACCTCAAATTTGACCTGTCGGCAGACGGTGAGACAATTGTGGTCGGAAGAGTAAATCGCCAAAATCCGGCTGACTTTGGTCTGTGGACTGTCACCGAGGAGGCTAAACCACGCCCCTTAGAAAACCAGCCAGGAGGTGATTTCGTTATTACCCCAGATAGTTCTTCTTTAGCGGTAGCCCAAGGACAGGGTGTGGCAATTTTGCCTTTCCAGCCAGGAGCAGAACCTCTAGACTTTCTGCCCAAATTTGGTATGGTACTCAGTTTTGCTAGGGATGGTTCGGCCGCTGCAATGGTCAAGTTCAATAACGACTATACGCGATCGCTCTTTTTTGTCACTAACCAGGGTATTCAAAAAGAAATTTTGCGCACAACTGGCTCAATTCTTGATTGTGACTTTGCCCCCAATAAGGAGAATCTCTACTGTGTGTTGACCGAACTGATTGAAGGGGAAGAATATTTAGAAGAACCCTACATTGGGGAAATTGACCTCAAGCCAACAGAGGAAAGTGAAAGAATGACCGTGAAGCCTTTGGTGATCTTACCAGAACAGCGAGACATGCAAATGAGCCTTTCTCCAGACGGCTTAGCTCTCCTGTTTGACCAAGTAGCTACCAAGGCACCGGAAGCAGCAGATGGTTTGAGGACAGACGAAGGACAAGCGATCGCTACTGGTTTACTTTGGCTGTTGCCTGTTTTAAATGATACTACTTCAGATGCCGCGACTAAATTACAACCAGAACAGTTACTGCCCGGTTTTCATCCTCGCTGGTTACCCTGAAAAGGGGCGCGGATAAGCTGTCAATTATCTACATTCTTTAGAGTGACATACTCCCCTCCCAAATCAAAGATTATGGAAGGGGCTTCTAAAAGAGAGAGAGTTGAACCCAATCTCCGTCTAGAAGTTCACGCTTCTCAGGCTGACCAACGTCTAAGCCTCCACGCACAG
>JBAUJE010000345.1:0-14040 GCA_049683475.1 Coleofasciculaceae cyanobacterium
ATACCTGGGCGCACGTCGGTGCGCCCCTACCGATTTTTCCATTCCCCATTCCCTGTTCCCTGTTCCCCGTTCCCTGTTCCCCATTTCCCATAACCATGAAACCACAATTCAGCCAGTGGGTCGGTCGGCCCTGGGCAATTGTTCGCCTTGACAACGACACTCGCCCCACCACCATCATTCGCTTCGTTAACCGCCAAGATGCCGAAGATCACTTACGTGTTCTCAAACGTTGTTTACGTACAACTCCAGCAGAATTTACAATTGTTTTCGACCTAGCCGCCGACCCGAATTACTGGGAAAAATGCTATCAAGAAAACAAAACTCCCTGGGATTTAGGAAAAGCTGCCCCAGCCTTTTGTACTTTGTTAGAAACAACAGAAATCCAACCAGGACTAACAGCAGTCCTCGGCTGTGGAAGAGGTTACGATGCCTTACTATTTGCAGAATATGGCTTTCAAGTAATTGGTTTTGATGTTTCCCCCACTGCCCTAACTACTGCTAAATACCTAGCCAAAAACTCCAGAAGTTCTGCCCAGTTTTTACAACGAAATATCTTTGATTTAGCCAATGAATTTCACCAAGACTTCGACTATATTATTGAACACAACTGTTTTAGTGCAATTCCAACAGATAGCCGTGGGGACTACATTGAACTAGTCAAATACTTACTCAAAGAAAAAGGAGAAATAATCGGCATTTTTCTCACCAAAAACCAAGGAAAAAGCCCCCTCTTCGCCTCAACCCCCGACGAAATCTGCAACTACTTTAAACCCCACTTTAAGTTATGGCAATTTGAGCCAATTTCTGAGTCGGAACATCTCGGTCATTTCCGATAGAAATACTTAGCCTACTGTCGGAAGCCGAAGATGATTTTGGTTAGGCTGAGGTTAAGGCGCGAACTGGGGGCAGAATTCATGGGAATATTTTGTTAGGGGTATTTTCTTGATCCCTGAGTCGAGGTTTAAGACTACCCCTATCACGCGCTATGTTCAGTATAGGGATTCGCCTACAACTCAAATCAGGAGAAGCTCTCACATCTCATACTGAATTTACTCTCTCAATGTTTTTATTGACAAATATGTACAAATGTAGCTAAGAACGAGTCGGGGAATTAACCCCCAGTCAGATTAGTCCACAGCTAGCTATTACGAGATTTTCATGAATATACGCACTGTCTCGACGACACCTTTTACCGACCAAAAGCCTGGTACTTCCGGGCTACGTAAGGCAGTCCCAGACTTCCAGAAGCCCCATTACTTAGAAAACTTTATACAATCTATTTTCGATAGCCTAGAAGGCTGCGAGGGCAAAACCCTAGTACTAGGTGGTGACGGTCGCTACTACAACCGTCAAGCCATTCAAATTATTTTAAAAATGGCAGCCGCTAACGGCTTTGCAAAGGTTCTGGTTGGTAGCGGTGGTATCATGTCCACCCCCGCCGCCTCCTGCATAATCCGTAAGTACCAAACCTTGGGTGGTATTATCCTCTCCGCCAGCCATAACCCAGGCGGCCCTGAAGGTGACTTTGGCGTTAAGTACAACACCAGCAACGGTGGCCCAGCACCAGAAAAGGTGACAGAGGCAATTTACGATCGCTCAAAAGTCATCGAAGAGTACAAAATCCTCGAAGCATCTGACATCGATCTAGACAAGCTGGGAGAATTCAAGCTAGGAGAGATGACAGTTGAAGTCATCGACTCCGTACAACCTTACTCTCAGTTAATGGAGTCCCTCTTTGACTTTGAGCGTATCCAAGAACTCCTCACCTCCGGAAAATTCCGCATGTGTATGGACTCCCTGCATGCAGTAACAGGGCCCTATGCCAAGAGTATTTTAGAAGGACGCTTAGGAGCACCAGCTGGCACAGTCACCAATGGTACACCCCTAGAAGACTTCGGTGGCGGTCATCCTGACCCTAATCTAGTTTACGCCCATGACCTAGTAGAAACTCTCTACGGAGATAACGCCCCAGACTTCGGTGCAGCCTCCGATGGAGATGGCGATCGCAACATGATTTTGGGCCATAAATTCTTTGTTACTCCTAGCGACAGCATCGCCGTCTTAACCGCCAACGCCCATTTAGTCCCAGGTTATAGTCAAGGTCTAGCAGGAGTAGCTCGCTCGATGCCCACTAGTGGTGCATTAGACAGAGTAGCTGCCAAATTAGGCATAGACTGCTACGAAACACCCACAGGTTGGAAATTTTTCGGCAACTTACTAGATGCAGGAAAAGCAACCCTCTGTGGTGAGGAAAGCTTTGGTACAGGTTCCGACCATGTGCGGGAAAAAGATGGACTTTGGGCAGTACTATTTTGGCTAAACATCCTAGCAGTGCGCGGCGAATCAGTCGAGCAAATTATGCGCGACCATTGGAAAACCTATGGTCGTAACTTCTACTCTCGCCATGACTACGAAGAGGTAGCATCAGAACCTGCTAAGGAACTGATGGAACGTTTGCGCCAGTCAGCGCCAGAGATGAAGGGCAAAAAGCTGGGTAACTACGAAGTTGAATACAGTGACGACTTCAGTTACACTGACCCCGTTGATGGCAGCGTTAGCCAAAAACAAGGTATTCGCCTCGTCTTTACCGACGGTTCTCGCGTTGTCTTCCGCCTTTCCGGTACAGGGACAAAAGGAGCAACACTGCGCGTCTATTTAGAAAGCTACGAACCAGATGAAAGCAAACATGACCAAGATACTCAAGAAGCACTAGCATCTCTAATTGCCATTGCTGACGAAGTAGCTCAAATTCGTCACTTTACAGGTCGTGAGCAACCCACTGTTATTACCTAAGGTTGAGTAATGAGTAATGAGTAAGGAGTAATAAGTAATGAGTAATGAGTATTCTTTTGGTACTTATTGCTTATTACTTAAAGTCAGATTAAGCTGTTCGTCATTTAAACCTTATTCTCAATAATTGAGAAGTCCTTGTAGTGCGACCATCTTGGTCGCTACCTATACCAAAATGCACAACAGCTTACCTAGATCCGGCAAGAAAGCCCTCGAAACACGCGACGGGAGTGTCAAGAATGGTTCCTACTTTTTTCTAGAGCAGCTCCATAGAAGTCGCCACAATTATTGGGACATTTCTCTGCTGCCCGACTCATTACTCCTTAATCGTGAAAGCCTTCTACCAAAAAGTGATTGCCTATGGCACCAGCAAGGCTGAATCGCTTTTTGGTAGACACATTGAAACTCTTGCTGTGAAAACTCGCCACCCGTTTTGTCTATTCATTAGCTATTTCTTAATTGATTTTTAACTTAACTTAGTTCAATATTTTTATTATATTTGATATATTAAGTCTGCTCACAAATTGGTAACCACTTTGCTTCAAACTCCCAACTTCCTTGTCATCGGTGCAGCTAAATCGGGAACAACCTCTCTCTATCATTACTTAAATCAACATCCTCAAATTTACATGAGTCCCAAAAAAGAGTTGAACTTTTTCGTCTTTGATGGAGAAGATGTTGACACTGACAGCTTAGTTAATGAGGGGGGAAAGAAACGCTATGACTGGCTCAAAAGTCTTTCTATTACAAATTTTCAAGATTATCAAGCCCAGTTTGAAGGTGTGATTGATGAAAAGGCAATTGGTGAAGCATCACCAACTTACTTATACCATCCTTCTTCAGCTCAACGCATACATCAATACAATCCGGAGATGAAGTTAATTGCTGTTTTTCGGAATCCTGTGACTAGAGCCCGTTCACACTTTGCACAATACCTTGCCAATAATCAAGAGCCTCAGCTTGATTTTACTCAGGCAATAAAAATGGAAGATACTAAGGTTCATAGCATTTGGTGGGATTATAGACATTACATTAGAATGGGATTTTACTATAATCAAATTCGTCGATATCTTGAATTGTTTGAACCCAGCCAAATTAGAATTTATCTCTACGAAGACTTTTGTAATAATCCGCTCAAGATGTTGGAAGATATTTACAGTTTTCTGGAAGTAGATAATAGTTTTTTCCCAGATACTTCAGTTAGATACTGGGAAGCGAAGCAACCAAAGAACAAAGTTGTTCACTCTTTATTTACTAGTCGTAATCCTCTGAAGACAGCGGTTAAAAATATTCTTCCAAGTAGGGTGCAACAATTAGTTACTAATCTGAAAAATCGTAATTTAGTTAAAATAGAAGTACCTGTGTCAACCGAAGCTCAGAATTATCTAACTTCTATATACAGAGAAGATATTTTAAAGTTACAAAATTTGATTGGACGGGATCTTGCTCACTGGCTGAATTAAGGTCAGATTGACTTCCTCTAAAATTTGGAACTTACTAGTACAAATGAGCTTAACACTTTATTTTCTACGCCACGGTGAAACAACTGCGAGTAGAACAGGAGGTTATTGCGGGACACTTGACGTAGAGTTGACCCCAGAAGGGGAGCAAATGGCTGCTGATTTTGCTGCTGCTTATAAATCTCTACCTTGGACAGCCGTTTTTGCCAGTCCCATGGGCCGCACTAAAGCCACCGCCAAACCCTTATGTGAGGCTGTAGGAATAGAAATGCAACTCAGGGATGGCTTGAAGGAAATTGCCTATGGTAAGTGGGAAGGAAAATCACCAGAAGAAGTGGATCGTGATTTCCATGACGAGTATATTCGCTGGTTAAATGACCCCGGTTGGAATTCTCCCACTGGCGGCGAGAAGGGTATAGATATTGCTCGTCGTAGCTTTTCTGTAATTGAGGAGATTGAAAAAAAATATTCTACAGGTAATGTCTTAGTAGTATCCCATAAGGCAACAATCCGCATTATGCTTTGCCTGTTACTAGGAATTGATGTAGGAAGATTTCGCGATCGCATTGGTATGCCAGTTGCTTCCATCAGCATTGTCGAGTATGGTCAACGTGGCCCTTTACTCCGAGTCTTAGGCGATCGCTCTCACCTCAGAGAAGAGTTACGCCAAAGACATGGTCATTAGTTAATTAGCTTTGAACCTATGAAAATCTTGGTGCTAAATGCAGGTTCTAGTTCTCAGAAAAGTTGTCTATATGAACTAGGCAAAAATTCTTTACCAGAACAACTCCCGGAACCTCTTTGGCAAGCTAAGATTGACTGGACTGTCAGCAGTGATTATGGTCTACTGCAAGTTGAAACTCAAGAAGCCAACCAGGAAATTAAACTAGAATCTGACCAGCGTCAGCAAGCAATGGCGCAGATGTTAGATACCTTAATTAAAGGTGAGACTAAAGTTTTAAATCAGTTATCAGAAATTGACATAGTAGGACATCGTGTGGTTCACGGTGGGGAAGAATATTCTCAGGCAACTAGAGTAACTCCTGAAGTAAAAGAGGCGATCGCAAATCTTTTTCCTCTAGCACCTGCCCATAATCCAGTTAATCTAGAGGGAATAGAAGCTATTGAGCAGGTATTAGGAGATGTTCCCCAACTAGCAGTCTTTGATACAGCTTTTCACAGTAAAATACCTAACTCAGCGGCAGTTTATCCTATACCTTACGAGTGGTTTGAAAAAGGTATTCGTCGTTATGGATTTCACGGTATCAGTCATCAGTATTGCAGCCAACGCACAGTACAAATAATAGGCAAACCCTTAGAATCTCTGAAATTAATTACTTGCCATTTAGGTAATGGCTGTTCTTTAGCTGCCATTAAAGATGGCGTTTGTATTGATACCACAATGGGATTTACCCCCTTAGAAGGGTTAATGATGGGGAGTCGTAGTGGTTCTATTGACCCAGCAATTTTAATCTATTTAATCCGAGAGCATAACTTTGATGCAGATAAATTAGATCAAATGCTCAACAAAGCTTCTGGATTAAAGGGAGTTTCGGGACTATCAAGCGATTTACGCACCATCCAAGAAGCGATCGCTGATGGTAATGAACGAGCAAAACTAGCATTTGATATCTATATTCATCGACTCAGAGCAGCTATTGGAGCAATGCTAGCTACCCTTGGTGGTTTAGATGTGCTGGTATTTAGCGCAGGTGTGGGGGAAAATGCGGCACAGGTACGTGAGGAAGCCTGTAAAGCTTTTGGGTTTATGGGATTGAAACTGGATGTAGAGAAAAATAATTCATCTCCAGTTGATCAAGATATTGCGACAGATGATTCAACTGTGCAGGTATTGGTAGTGGCAACAGAGGAAGATTGGGCGATCGCACAGGAATGTTGGCAGTATTTGCAGGAGTAGAGGGAGATAAGCAATTCAAAATTTGAATCAGATTATTCTGCTACGCGATCGCATAGCCAGTATGTTGGCGGATTTCAGGCGGGTGGAAGGCAAGAACAATTTGATCTTTGGGAATTCCAGCTGTGACGAGTTCATCAGTGATACCATCTTCAATGCCATCATAGTGAATCCAGATTTTGTCATTGCGGATTTCGACATGGACAATCGTACCGTGGACGCGGCGATGATTTTCCCATCCTTCGTGCATAAGCATAAAATGATTGCGATCACGACTGACAATCAAATAGGTACTGACTTCACCATAACGGTAGGGGAGTTCGGCGTAGTATTGGAGAATTTTTTCTACAATCTCACGCCATCGATCTAAGTCTTGATGTCTGGTTTCCATTGGATGATCTCCTCGATAGTCTTATCAAAAACAAGTAGGTGAAATCCTGGTTCTTGTAAGAGTAGCCGTCCAGCTTCCTCATCAAACAACGTTTCAAAAATGTTGCGGTTGACTGCTAAGTATAAGCGACGTTCAGGATCTCTTTTTTGAAGTACTCTGGTATATAAGAAGAATTGTCCCCATGCTTTTTCAAGGTCGCTGATTAGAGAAGGACTGATAAAGCTTTTAACTTCAACAGCTATTTTTTCTAAACCTCGTTCCGCATGACTAGAAAACAGCCATCGGAAGGCGAGTCGCAGTTGAAGTTACTTAGGGACAAGTTAGGTTTGACGCAAGAGGAATTATCGAGACGATGTGGTATTCCTCTTAGAACATACGTGCGTTGGGAAACTGGTGAGGCAACACCTCGACCGACAATTCCACAAACTAAAGCTTTGTGTAGAGAGTTAGGTATTCCGATTGAGGATTTGCCGGATGAATTTGGACCAATGCGATCGCTTGGGGATGAAAACTAACTCGAATGAAGGAAAATCTGAATTAAGACTCCTCAGAGAAGCGGCTCAACTAACCCGATCTGAGTTAGTCACTGAAGTGTGACTTTTAATTTTGGAGTTTAAATTAAAAGTCACACCAATTTAAACAATTAATTAGAAACAGAGTTAGAGATAAATAATCAATGGCAACTCAACTTGAGCGTCTCCAGATAGCATTAAATGGAATTAGGCAAATGCAAAATAACCAACAGAAAGAAACAGATCGTTGGTTAACTGAGAAAAATACTTTTCCTGCTAGCATTCCTTTGCCAAACGGTGAAACCGAATTATTGATTACTATTGAAGGATACAGAGCTTTCCACAAATTTGTGGATATTATCTGGTTAAACCAATTAGAAACAACAAAAAAAACAGTAGCCTTTGAAATATTTAAACAAGTAACTATTTCTTGCTTTGGAGAAATAGTATTCGATTTATTAAAAACAGAAAATTTAACAAGAGAATATCTAAAGAATTTATCTGAAATAATTGATTTAAAACTCAAAGAGATTCAATTGCCTATTTACCATTATTTTCCATGTCCTCTCTTTCTTTTTCTAGAGCCGCAAGTAATTAATTTTAACATCGGTTCCGTCGAATTTATGCAATTAAATCATTGGTTGTCTAAGATAGAAGAAGTCTCAAATCATAAACTTAAAGATTGGATACTTGAAGTAAAAGAATATTGGCAAGGAAAACGCACAAGGGATTCTTTACAATGTAAGCCGAGCCAACAATTGATTTCAGCCGTAGATGGTTGCAGGTGGATAGCAACAGTACGTATTGAGAATCATGAACGGAAAAAATCTTATGAAAGAGCAAGTTATGCTGTCCGTTTAGCACTTGATACATTAGGACTCACTTTAAAACCCTGCAAAGTTAAGTACATTCAATTGAGAACAGAAGCAAACCCACCATCAATTATTGAGAGACTTTCACAACCAGAAGGACAAGGTCTTAACTATGGATCTGATGCTCATCATTTAGGCATTGGTAAAGCAGCCAACCAGTTATTAGAAGAACATAGCGACTTACTAAAAGCAGCAGGAAGGTTAATTGACACTCTTGTGTTACTTAAATCTGACAGAAATACTCCACAACTTGATGAAAGATGGCTGAATGCGCTCTACTGGTACGGTGAGGCATGCAGAGAATTGATAGATTTCATAGCATTAGTTAAGCTTGGTGTGTCACTTGATATCTTAACTAATGCGTCAGGAAATATAGATGAAATGTGCAAATTCACTTGTAGGCTATTAGGTAAAGATGATGATAGTCAATTTGTTCCCATATATGGGAGTACTTTAAGAAAAATAGTAAAAGCTCTTTACAAGGAGGGACGATCAAAAATTGCTCATGGAAGCCAACTAGGCATACTAAATGACTATAGATTATTACGGCATCACTCGTCTATTTTTGTTCGTGATGTACTCTACACAGCAATAGTTAAGCTTATTACTTATCATGGTGAGGATGACTCCAATAAATTCGTAGATAGCCTTTGAGTAGATTATAAATTGATTCAGTGGAATGACATCTTGACATTAAGTATCGAAAACCTAATCCATACCATTGAATCTCTAGACATTGTTGATACTCAAGATATAGTAGTGCGACCATCTTGGTCGCTACTGACTAGCCAATTTAAATGAACTAAAGCTTAGACAAAAAGCTTCTAAACTGCTATTTTTGGCTTCTGTTAAGTCTGGATTCTGGTAGCTTCAATTCTCCCACGTACTACGTTCCTCTTGGAGATACTGGTCAACTTCTTCAGGCGTTTTAGATAGTCTTTGACCAGGTAATTCATCTAGAATGTCTATAGCAGAGCGCTGTTGTAATGAGCTTTTTTGTGATGTTACGGATACTTCTACTGCATTAGCTTCTATAAATGACTCAAAAAATGTCGCAGGAGAGATATGAAAAAACTCAGCAAGCTTACGAATATGATCGACTGTAAGCTGGCGTTGCCCGTTTAACACTGCCGAGACGATAGATTCAGTTTTAAAAATAGCAACTAAATCTTTTTGCCGTAAACCCAATTCATCCAACAAAGCTTTGAGTAATTCTACCCCGTGAATATCCGGCATAGATTCATATTTTTGTTCGTATTCGTAAACTAAAGAACCTAAAACATTGAGGTAATCTTTCTCATCTGCTGTTAATGTGCCACGATCAATTAGAGAATCTATAATATTCTGGGTTGCCAGTAATTCTTCCTCCGAATTGATGGGGCGAGGTGGGAATGTTTTGAGTAATTCAAGATAAGCACTATGGCTACGTGAACCACTCGTCATTTTTCCAGTTTTGTTTGTCATATTCCGCATGAGTTAGTACATGGCGGATAAATACTTTTTGATACTCGTAATCTACCAAAACAATAAGTCGATATTTGTTACCGCCAATGTTAAATACTGTGAGATTGCCAACTAAATCGGCTGAGGGAAAGACTTGACGTAACTCTACAAAATTCTGCCACCTAGCTAAAGATGTAAGTTTGTACCATAGCCGCAAACTAGTTTCTGCATCAGGGTGCTTTTTCCAGAACTGACTAAGTCTGGAAATTGTGATAATATGCATGATTTTTTAAATTTTTATCTATATTCATAACTAAAATTTCCTGTTTTGTTTTGTACGTGTTTGTATCTTAGCAAATTGCGAAGTAAAATGTAAACTGAAATTTATAACTTGGGTACGTGAGATAAATTGTAGTTTCAGGGTAAATAAATTGTTACTCTACAACTGGTGCAAGACAAGAAACCAAAATATTAATAATGAGCTTTTCCATCGGTTGTGCATTTTGGGCTTACAAAGGTTGGGTAGGTGAACTTTACCCAAAAGGAACAAAAGCAGCAGAATTTCTACCCTTATACTGTCAACGCTTCAGTACAGTTGAAGGCAGTACCACCTTCTACGCAGTTCCTAACCAAGAAACCATCGCCAATTGGATATCCCAAATGTCACCTGGTTTTGAGTTTTGCCCCAAATTACCCCGCAATCTAACTCACAATGGTTTATTACAACCCTCAATTCCTGGTGCTTTAGAATTCTTAGAACAAATGCAAGGTTTTGCTTCGCATCTTGGCCCTGTCTTTGTCCAACTTCCACCAAGCTATGCACCTACTCTGATCGAAGACCTTACTAATTTTCTCAGTGCTTGGCCTCGAACTGAAGCACCGCTAGCCTTAGAAGTTCGTCATCCTGACTGGTTCCAAGAACCTCACCTTACTAATCTCAATACTTTATTACAACAACTAGGGGTTGGCAAAGTATTACTTGACAGTAGACCAGCCTACACTAAGTCCAATAGCTACTCGCAACCCTTGGAAGTACGAAAACCTAAACTACCCTTAAAACCTGTTGTTACTGCACCCTTTAGTTTGGTACGTTTTATCAGTCATCCTCAACAGGAGGTGAATCAACCATTTTTAGCAGAATGGGTAGGTTTAGTTCAACAATGGTTGCATTTAGGTAAACGTATTTACTTTTTTGTTCACTGTCCTATAGAAAAGTATTCTCCTAGCAATGCTCGTTATTTTCAGCAGTTACTTGAAGAGCAAAAAGTTCCCATTCCGCCTCTACCTTGGAATAAGATTGACCAGTCACCTACTCAACTAAGTTTGTTCTAATCTAATAATTCCACAGTCCCCAACTGACCATCAATTCTGACCCGCTGACCATCTTCTAGTAGCTGGGTAGCATGCTCAATATCCATCACAGCCGGAATACCATATTCCCTCGCAACAATCGCCCCATGAGAAAGGCGGCCTCCCACCTCCGCAATTAAACCACCTGCACGGGCTAGTAGAGGTGCCCAACCGGAATCAGTGTAAGGTATCACAAGAATTGTTTCTTTATCGATATCGGCAACAGTTTGTAAGCTAACTACAACCTTAACTACACCCTCTATTTGCCCAGAACTAGCACCAATTCCTCGTAGTAACTGTTGTCGAGAGTTGGATGGTGGTTGAGAGACAAGGGACAAAGGAGGATTATTACCATAAACTAAGGATGGTAAACTTTTAAGCTGCCGGTTTTCCTCCCATTGCGATCGCCTCTGTTGCACTAGTTGAGGAATTTGCTCTCTTAGTTCTTGGTCTTTCTGGGCAACTAAAAGCTGAATTTCGGTAAATTCCAAGAAAAAGATATCTCCAGCTTCGGCTAGCAAACCAGATTGCAGCCAGATTTTCTCTAAGGCAAGAAAACTCCAGCGTAAGTAAGCTAATAGCTGAGAGTAAATCTCCGTTACTCGACCTTTGAGATTAAGCCGCGCCTGTACTAATTCTGCTTTCCAGCGTTGACGCTTCGGTGGTGCAGGTGTGGTCGGTGGATCACTGAGAAACTGAGTAAATAGCTGCCTAACTGTACGCGGGTCTTCCTGCCAAGTTGGCACAGCAATATCAGTGGCAACCTCACTCAGATAGCCGTATTTTTCCAGAAATTGGTAAAGCTGGTCTAAAATACTCTGACCATCCGGCAATTCAACCAAGGTGGCAAAGAGAGCAGGAGCACTTTCATCTCCGATTTGCTCTGAGCGTAATAAGTGGCGGGCATCTGCTGCTAGTTGAGCTAGTTCTCGTAAGCTGGCAACCTCTGGCGTTTGACTATTATCAAGTTCTTTATCTTTAATTTGTAATAGGGCTTGCCGCAGTGAGGCACTCAAAGGAGCGAGAATGCTGTAGTAAGTTGCTCCTTTCAATGCCTCGAGAATTATTTCCACTCTTTCTAGTAATGCTGGTGGGGATAACTCAGAGGCTGCTTGAGTTTGTAACTGATTGAGAATAGGGGCAAATTGCTTTTGATAATCTTTCTCAAAGTCTGTATCTAAACGCCATTCTCGACCTAGTAAGCGTAGCAATCCTGGTAAATTACTTAAAGTTGAACGCAGAGGCGGTTTAGAAAACTTAGCCCCCCTAGTGAGAAATTCTAAACTTTCCGGTGGCAGTCCCATGCGCCGAAAAATCTGCCCTAACAGGGTGGCATTGAAGTAAGCTCTTGAGTAATGTAAGGTGGCGGTTTCCTCAAAATCTAATCCAGATGCCCGTTTACCTAAAACTAAGGTAAAAATTTTTCCCCAAACTCCACAAGTTAGGGGTCGGTTTATTGACCAAGTAAGGGTTCTAATCAGTCCGGGAATTACCTCAGCAGCAATTTTACGAGTCCAAATCGGTTGCATCGTGGTGATTGGTCTTGCTTGCAACAACCACAACTGCTGACCGTCATAACTCCACTCAATGTCCTGGGGAATGCCGTGATATCTATCCTCTAATTGACGAGTGAGAAGTGCTACTTGCTCAATTAAAGCAGGAGGTAAATCACCAGCGCCCTCAATTTGTGAGGAGGTTTCTGGAAGGGAGTCAACTTGTTGACCTTGTTCTCCTGACTGTCGAAGGTAAACTCGATACTGTTCGGGTGTCACCTGACCGGATACTACTTGTAGAGCATTGCCAGGTAACCCTTCAATCACAACTGCTTCACCTTGTTGAGAGATGGGATCGCGGCTAAAGGCTACACCGGAAAAAGCGCCCTGAACTTGCTTTTGAATCAGTACCGCCATTGAGGTGTCTGGCAGATTACGCTGCCTTCTGTAGTCAGCAGCAACGGGATGATGGTAGGAGGCCAAAACTTGAGTAATTGCTTCCTTCAATGCTGCTCTACTTGTAACATTTAAAATACTCTGATATTGTCCCGCCGCAGAAGAACCTTCTGAGTCCTCCCCTATGGCTGAAGAGCGTACCACTAAAGGTTCTGACTCAGAAATTGGCAGATACTTAATCAAGGGTTCTAGGTCATCTCCTGGGGGCAAAACCCAACCAGTCGGCACGGAGTAACCCCAACGTTTTAGCTGGGAAAGAGTTGCAGCCTTTGACCCAACTTTGCTCGGATCTAGTTTAGTCTCTAGAGAAATTATTGCTTTATCGCCTCGAAAAAAACGAAACACTTTTTGAGATTCTGCCTTACCTTCCTCAGCCGAAAGGTCTAAGTCATCAGGAATTTTTCTGTAAATCCAAGCTAGCAGCACACCAAGGGTAATAGCTAAGACGATTCTTGGCAAGTCTTGGGGGTAACGCAGTGCCAAGATTAAGGGAAATAAAACTAAGATACCAAAGCGCCCACTTTTGCGATCGCGCAAGATGGTAAAGCTAATTCCCCCAATTAAAAATACCAAAAAAGCCGTCTGCCAGTCGTGAACGACAATACCCCAGACTACATTAGTTGTCCCTGCTCCTTTACCCATCCAATAACGACCCATCACCAGCATAATCAGAGCAATCAACTCCCATTCTGCTTGGACAGGAAAGAAGTAACGGGCAATTAAAACTGCTGCTACACCCTTGGCGGCTTCTGACAAAACGGCCAGAACACCAACTAGACTTCCTCCATGATAAAAAGCGGCTGAAACTGAGACGTTACCAGTACCCACCTGCGCCAGTTGACGTCTAGTTAAGGCATAGGTAATCCAGGAAATTAGGGGAAGTCCGCCCAGCAGAGGACAGACGGTAAAAATAATTAAAGCTCCCCAAACCTGTATTAACGTCATGGCAAGGCTTAAATTACTTAACTAATAGTGATAGTTCGAGAGGGGCTACAACTCCTTCACCATAATCTTAGTCTGCGAAGGAAGAAGGAGCAGAAAGCAGGGAATTTTGATTTTAGTAAACATTTTAGTTATTTAGTATTTTCTAAATGCGAGAGCCGCCGCATATTGAATTTTCTCAGTTTTGAAGTTAAATTCCAAAAAAAAAGGCCCTCCATTCGGAGGGCACTTTATTATTTAGCGAAATGCTAGTTATTAACCGTTGATAACGGGAGCATTTACAGGCTCGCCAGCAGCCAAGTCTAAGGGGAAGTTGTGAGCGTTGCGCTCGTGCATTACTTCCATACCCAAGTTGGCGCGGTTGATTACATCAGCCCAGGTGCCGATTACGCGGCCTTGGCTATCCATGATGGACT